>DBOL01000031.1 GCA_002299555.1 Candidatus Aminicenantes bacterium UBA647 | reverse complement strand
GTTGGGCAACCCAACCCCTACAAAAATTTTCAACCTATTTCTTAAATCCATATCTGGTACCGTTGGTGAAAATCTCCTGTTCCCGGATCGAACAGGAGATTTTATTGACCATCTGTCTATCTTTTTTTTCTTTTTATACTGCTACTGGATCTTCTGTTGGAGCTCTTACTTTTTTTTATGCTTCTCTTTGAGGTGGAAATCCCTTTTGATCTGCTTTTTTTTACTACCCGGCTTTTTGACCTGCTTGTACTCCTGTTAGAAAACCCCCTCACTGAGCCGGATGATTTTATTGATCTTCTTGATACACTGTTTACCCTTGGTTGTCTGTTCCGGCTACTGAATACTTTTGTTGCTCTCCTGCTTCTATCGGAACTGGTGCTTCTGTAACTTTTACTTTTTGAGTATTTTGAATTTCCGTATACTCCTCTGCTGTCATAACTTCTGCTCTGATATATTCTTCTGTCTTTTGATTTTCCATAGTAACTTCTATCGTTTTGCCTGAGGCTTCTTTTGGAAATGTAATAGTTTCTTAAGTTCCTGTACTTACTGCTGTACCTTCTTTTTTTATAGTAACTTCTGTAGTGATTTTTTAGTCCCCTGAGCCAGCTGCTTCCATATCTTCTCCCACTATAGTAGTTATATCTGTAATAATCACTATAGAGAGAAAATCTGTAATAATTGTCATAGTATGACATCCCGAAACTGGAAAGATATATAAATCTCTCCCTTGAGACACTAAAAAACCTGTCTCTTCGATAGACCCTGTAAAATACGTCTCTCGGAATTATATATACCCTTTCTCCAATTATCACAAAATTTATATACTTGTATGGATGCTCCCAATAATAAACAGTACGGTATTGTCCGATCCCAGGTAGAATACTCTCATAATCATTATAATATTCCTGGTTAGCTACAGACGAATCATAATCATAATCGTTGTATTCGATATTCTGATCACTATATTCATCATCATAATATTGATTATCATAATCCTGTCCGTTAATCATCAGCACAGCTAACATAACAAATGTAATCGTTAAAATTAATTTTTTCATTTTTCCTCCTTAACTACTATTACATTGCAATATGAATTCCAGAGAAAAAGCGGATTTTGTGTCCTTTTTTTAGGACACTTTCAGGTTGTAGGTGAAGGCGGGGTCACATACTCATTGTTCAGAATGTATAAAGGAAATAAAAAGGGGTTTAGATTTGGAATATTGTAGGGGCAAATAATCATTCGCCCGCTTTTTGTATTCTTGTAGGGGCAGGCCTTGCGTCTGCCCTCCCTACTTTTCAGATCCGGGATAATGGTTGGGAGGCCAAAAGGCCTCCTGCCCATTTAATATTAATCTTTATTGAGAATTCTGTAGTTGATCTACCTTCTTTTGATCCCTGTCCAAACCCCTTTATTCTTTGGGGATTTGAAATAGAGCTGTTTACGGGCTCGGTTATAGTAAATCCCTCCCCCTACATTTCCTTTCATCCTAAGGACGTTCAAGTTCTGCCTCCCTTGAACCATGTCATAACTTGTGGCCATAACAAAAATGGGGTGCCCCTGGAATGATACAGTGGTGCTCAGCTGACCGTTCGCCTGATTCAGATAGAATCCCAGGTTAGCATCGTCCCTCATGTGGACTCTGAGTATCCCGTTGCTCAGCGATTCCGCCGTAATGTTGGAAATAACCATTTTCTTAACTCCACGGTTCCCTTTCTTGACCTTCAGGAATACTTTCCCCTGAAATCTGTCAATGATGATCCGCTGATCGGTATTTCCTGTAAGTACAAATTCTCTGAGTTTCAAACCTCTCCTCATCCGTGTATTCACGATCCGGACTCTGAATGAGTATACCGGTTCGTTCCCCAGATAGAGATTTGAAGTCTTGTTCCGTATATTAATGTCAAAGTATATTCCGCCCGGTGTAAGCACTTCCATTCCGTAGGATTGGCCTACAGGCGATGCCCCTCCTTGCATAGGATTTTTTGATATCTGCATCTGCCCGCCCTGAGCTGACATTGAAACGAAGCAGAAAGCAAATATCGCAACAAATGTTATAATCGTTCTTGTTTTCATATTACCCCCTTATCACTAAATATTGGTTTTTTGGATAACTCACTATCCTTTACCTTTAATGTAGTACAAAGGAGATTTAATATCAAGTCTGCTGACATTCGCTGTATACCTCTAACACCAGAAACTATCAGTCCGGAAGTGGGGAAAACAAATCCTGAGAATGGTACAATGATAAGGCGGGGGATCAAATACTGAAAAATGAGTAATGAATTGTTGAATAATTATAGTTTGACTTCATCCCCCTTTGTATCAGTAATTATCCCTTTATATAATGATTCGAAAAGAGTTGTAAAATTAATTAGTGCCCTTAAAAATCAATCCTACCCCAGGAAATCATTTGAGATTATTGTTGTTAACAATTCCTCAATGGACGACCTTTCAAATGTGTCAAAGATTTCAGATATCATTTTTATAAATGAAAACAATACACAAAGTTCCTATGCTGCAAGAAACAGGGGAATTAAAATCGCCAAAGGTGAGATATTATGTTTTCTGGATTCTGATTGTCTACCGGATAGACACTGGATTGAAAATGGATCAAAAACAATGAAAAGCTCTAACGCTCATTTAGTAGGCGGTAATGTGATCTTTAAAATATCAAAAGAAGCTACTGCAGCTGAATATTATGATTCAGTTACAAATATGCAGGCAAAAAGAAATATTCAAGAACTTGGCGTTACAACAACAGCCAACTTGTTTCTAAGCCGTCAGGTAATTGATAAAATAGGAATTTTTCCTGAAAAACTTAAATCAGGAGCAGACATTTATTATACTGCCCTTGCAGTAGATAAAGGTTTTAAACTGGTTTATTGTCCAAAAGCATATGTACTCCATCCTGCCCGCAAGTTTAAACAATTAATGAAAAAAGCACATAGAGTCGGTTCCGGGAAAAGAAAAGTAACAGAATATATAGACTCAGCACCTGCTGAAAAAAAAATATCAACAAGAAAATTAAGAGGAAGACACCCATTTGATCATCTTAATCCTGTTAGAATATGGAATAATGTAAAGGGAAACGGTAATAAGATAAATATAGTGAAATTATTTCAAATCTTATTCGTTTCCTATTGCTATCTGTTTATTTTGGGTTTAAGTAAAAAATTACCGGAGAAAAATTAGATCTCTTGAATTAATCAAAATCTTCCGGTTTTGACATCAAACCTAATTCAACAAGTTGTTCACTGGATTCATAACGGATAGTTAATGGATTTAACAGATCGTAATTATCTCCTAATTTATCCAGTACATTTTTATAATTAAGGTGACGCTGATTACAAAAATGCATGCGGCTTTTGAGTCTTGACTCTTCCAGAGACCTTTGCCCCAGGTCTGACATTAATTTATAATGGAGTAATACCCCTGTCACATCCGAAACCTTAGCAGGAGTTAGCCAGTGACTGCTGCCGAGAAATTTAATTCCTTTATTGCCGGAAATGATAGGGGTTTTGGTCAATGAAACCCTTTCATTAAACAGATTATTTCTAATTCCTCCTCTAACTTCGACATAAGGACAAACAGCAGTTCCATAGAACTGATAATTATTATCAAAATAGGGACTCACTGTCATGGGATCATCAATTTCTTTCTTAATAATCCCGCTGGTATTATCCGGATACATATCAAGCATAAATGTTCTGAAAGCTTCCTGTCCTTTTTTCTTCATATAATTCGTAATATACCTAAGATCTCTTTGCTCGATTCCGGGAAATATCAGAGCTTCATCTACATCTAAATACATACACCAATGCTTTTTGCCGTATTTGTCCACTAAACTATTGATCCATTGCATCCCGGAAGCAGCCTTTCCATAATTATCTTCAGTCCAGAACAAATGGACATCCTTTTGTTTTCTCAGGAAATCAGTACTGCCATCAGTTGATCCGTTATCAACAACAAAAAAGTGTTCAACTCCCAGTTTTCGATAGTAATCAAAAAACCAGGGGAATCTGCCAACTTCATTCTTTAAACAGGTAAACAGGAGTATTTTATCCGGCTTATCCGGGAGGGGATTGCTATCGATCCGATCAAGACTCCCTTTATACTTATACAATGCCGGCCTTTTAATCAGATGTTTTTTTTGGAGGAGATCCCAAATTTCTCTGGCTTGTTTTATGTTTCCTGTTGAATATTTTGACCAGGCATGGAGAACAAGGATAGTGTAATTACGAGGACGTATTTCGTACAGCTCTTTAATAAGTTTTCTGGAATCATTTGTACGGAATGCATAAACATAGAATTTTGCCAGTTTTATCTTGATATCAGTTATTTTTGGGAATTTACGGTGAAGGGTTTCCAGTATTTTAATTGCCCCTTCAAGACAATTTTCCTGATTACTTTTGAACAATGCAAATGCTTCCAGAATTCGAATCTTAATATTAGATTCACCATATCCCGGAAGAGATCTTAAAACCTTCAACATACCATCCCAATCATACCTTGCCCTATGTATTTCTGCCATGGCCCTCACATAGGATTTGTCTTTTGAGTTCAGACCTTCTTTCTTACATAGTTCATAGGCCTGATCAATTTTATTATCTTCGATCAAGACCATAATATATCTGAACCTTGATTGTTTATCATCGGGGAATCGGGCTATAATATCCTTCCAGATACTGAAGGCCAACTCCAACCTGTTGGTATC
Organism: Candidatus Aminicenantes bacterium UBA647; assembly: GCA_002299555.1. Lineage (GTDB taxonomy): Bacteria > Acidobacteriota > Aminicenantia > UBA2199 > UBA2199 > UBA647. The sequence continues at coordinate 8,350 of DBOL01000031.1, read as the reverse complement.
TCTTGCCAATTGTGCCTGATGCTTAAGCAACTGAATGTCATCAGGCCATTTTTCAATGGCTTGTCTTAACAGGAGTTCTGCTTCATCAAACTTCCTTAATTCAATTAGAGCTCTGCATCTTTGTACATAGATATTCAGATTTTCTGAAAGGATTGATGTGATCTTCTCAGTATATCTCAGGCATAATGTCCAATCTTCAAAACTTATTGCACATTTTCCCAAATACATATACGCCTGCAGGACATCAGGCCATTTTTTTATCACTTTTTCAAATACAATAATTGCATCTTCAAATTGTTTCTTATCAATAAGCCTTTTCCCTTTTTTCAGGTTTCTTTTGAGTAAAAAACCATCCTTAATCCCATATTTATTAACAAATTCCGGACCCAGAACATATTTCCTGATCCTGCTGAGGCTGATCCCGCCTATTTTGAAATAGTATACATATCTAAGCAATTTAGTTAATATAAGCAGCATTTTATTAGATTCCTTTGTCATTTTAATGATCTGAGTTTAAAAAAATATTTATCTGATTATGATCCTTAGGCAGGTCTTTTCCATTTTTTTATTATAGGGTTATTAAGTTTTGTATACAATTCATCAATTTTATCAGCATACATATCGTGCAACATATCCCTGTATTTGTCCGGTATTTTGATCCCCAATCCCTCATTTGCCTTTTTATTAAGATCAATTTCCATTTTGAAGGGTTGAGTAATATCCAGAAAGGATAGAACTTTTTTTATAACATCATCGGGATCATTAACAATATCATCAAAAAAAATGAAATGAAATTGGTCTGACGGGAAAACACTGGTCCAATTAGTAATAGTTGATAAATAATCACCTCTCATGGTATTTTTTTCTGATTCCAAATGGGCGATTATTTCCGGATCCGTAAATTCCTCAAATTTTTGTTGTCTGATTTTTAAAAAGTGAAGAAAACCTGACCAGGCCCGGTTGATCGGATTTCTCATAATAAATATGATTTTCAGATCCGGATTCAACCTGTAAACTTTCTGAATATCATTAACGTTTAGTAAGGCATATGACGGGGTAATCTCACCACATTTTAAATGATCAGCGGCATAATCAAACAAGGAGAGATACCAGGAATCGTTGCATGTACCAAAGAGATATATCTTTAGCCAGTCCTTTTTTTTCTCATTTTCCTCCTGCAGAAATATCCTGTGAGCTCTTCTCCACCACCCATCAGAATCTTGCAAAGAAATACTGGGTGACGGATATTCCGGAGACCTGTCAAAATAATGAATTTCCTTTAAATATGGAATATAAATTTCGGGGTGTTTCCTTAATATTTTACTGAGCCATGTGGTTGCCGACCTGTTGGCGCCGATCCCAAGAAAATAGGGTCTGTTAATCTTCAAAATAGTCCTCCCAGGCTGTGTCTTTAAATCTATTTTTCAGCTGGTAATAATTGGAAATTGTTTCTGATAGACTCTGAGTATTTTGTTTCCCGAGATCACATTTTAATGTTACAGGTCTTGACTCCAAAAACTTCAGCAATTTATTTGTTTCGGAATTTTGATCAATTGCAAGGTTTTCATAAAATATATCCAGAATTTCATTATTTTCAAAGAAATCGACAGCACGCTGAGCTTTCCTTTTTTGTCTTCTAAAGTATCTTATACACTCTCTGTAATCTATCAAAATCGGTTCATATTCAATCGGTTGCTCTGTTTTCTTTCTCACCCAGTGGGAGGTTTTTTCAGCTAATTTCAAGGATAAAAATTGTTTCAAATAATTTTTCCTTTGTAAGTGGATCAAACTAAGATCAGGTATATTTTTAAATATGTTCCAAACGGATTCCCTCTGACTCCAGCCGTGTTCATAGAACAATCTAAATCCAATAAGTTTTGTGCTGCTCTTTGCCTTGCTTAAAAAAAAATGATTTAAGAATTCTTCAGGATCTGTGTCTTTAAGGTTAACCAGCTCTTCTGTAATATGCTCTTTTTCAATAAGATGCCTGGGATTGTTGTTGAAGATCTCACCTCCAACAATTATCTCGGGATGGCTGTTCAATAATTGTTGCAAATAAGTTGAACCGGATCTCTGGGATGATAGTATTAGAAACTTTTTCATCTAAGAGTAATTATTGAACATTCTTCCAAATTTTTGTCTTGCTCACGATTTTTCTGGTCTGCCATTTATTGAACATAGCTCTATGAGGCTTTCCATCCTCTCTGCTTTTCTTCCAAATCCCCTTTTTGATATCAAGGACATTAAACTGCTTTGCCGATATCTCAAAACCAAGCCATTCAAATAAATGATTTAATTTATCTGAATCTTTAGATATCATCTCTTCATACTTGATTAAAAAGCAATTCTCTTTATTCTTGCTGTAGAATTTTAACATGTGATCGTTCTGGGATGCCCAGTTTTTTACAATGTTATTCAGATCCCCCCACTTCCCCATTACCAATTGGCTGGCGATCACATCAACCGGATCCCGGGCAATTAATACAAATCTGGCATTTGGATACAGATCGATGAGCATCTCCAGCACCTGGTCACCAATTCCGTATCTTATCTCTTTAAATCCCCAAAAAACCCTTTTACTTAATTTATCCGGATTGAAAAATGACTCGACAAATTTTTTATAATTCCTTTTTATGGTGTCTTTGCCATACCAGTGAAGCCATGGATATCCCATGTTATATTCATATTTTTTAGTAAAAACTAAATCCGGTTCTACTTCATTTATAAATCGTTTTTTTATTTCATAGTCTGTGAAATTTAAAAAATATGATTCCGCTATCTGTTTTAAGAAACCACCATGCTCACCATAAAGCATAATATCATCCACACTATTCAGAATTTTCATCAATAATGTGGTACCACTTCTTCCTGATCCCAATAAAAATATAGGGAAAATATCTTTCATGACTACCTCTCGTTCATTTAAACTTATATAAGAAGGTCCTGTTTCAAAATAGTAGCATAATGAAATTAACAAATCTATCCGTGGGGATCACACATTTTTTGTAGAAATATTAACCTCAGCATGATATATTTTTTATAGGGAAAATGATGCTGATCTCACACAAACATAAATTTGTTTTTATTCATATATCAAAGAATGCCGGCACATCGATATCCAAAGTATTGAGTCCTTATTCCGAGATCAAGGCTACAAATTTGCATAAGAGAAAATATGCACTTTACCGTCAACATACCACTGCATCCCAACTGAAAACCATATTTGAAAACCACGGATGGGACTGGAATGAATATTTCTCATTTGGGATCGTAAGAAATCCATGGGCCCGTATAGTCTCTAAATATGAATTCTGGAAACAAACTGCCAATAATGAAAAAAAGAGTAATTTTTGGGATTTTTGCAAGAGAGTGACTGATCAATGCGGGACATTTTCTGAATTACTTAGCTCAAAATACCCCTACAATCAACCCAGTCAATCGGATTTCATTTATGAATCCGCTAATTTACTTGTAAATTTTGTCGGACGCTATGAAAATCTTGAACAGGATTTTGATAAGATCTGCGAAAGAATAGGTGTTCCACGCATGCAACTTCCCGTATTGCATAAAACCTACCACAATCCTTATTGTGATTATTATACTGACAAAACTCAAAAAATTATTGCAGAAAAATACGCAGAGGATATTGAGAATTTTAAATATAAATTTATATAATAATGAAAACTATATTAATACTTCGTGATCGGCCAGCAAAACCGATGTTTTATTTCATTGATCATTTTATATCACGTTGGAAAGATGCCGGCTATCGAGTCATAGATCATATCGGTTCAATTGATGTTCCAATGGCAGACATCCTTTTTCTTCATATTAATCTTACTGTTATACCTCCGGAATATGTTGAAATTATTGCTAAATTTCCTATCGTAATAAATGGAAAAATATTAGATATTTCCCGTCGGAACTTCAGTCAGCTTCTGCTTACAAAAACTGATAAATATACCGGCCCTGTGATCGTTAAAACCAATACAAATTTTGGAGGTAAACCGGAATATGACAGCTTAAAACAAAGACATATGTTAAATACATCAGTAAAGGATATTTTTCTGCTCTCCAGACTTAAATCAGCCATTAAAAACCCCCTCCTTCAATTAATAAACAAAACAGGATTTAAAAGACCGTTCCGAAAATGGGATAGGATCAATAGAATGAATCCATTAACATATCCCATTTTTAAGGACATTATGAGTGTCCCACATGGGGTCTGGGAAAATAATAATCTGGTTGTTGAACGTTTTATCAATCAAAGTGAAGATATATTGTATTATGTTTATTATTGTGTTTTTTTAGGAGACAGGGAGTTTACAGGGCGTTTAGGTTCACCAAACCCGATTGTAAAATTCAGCAACAATGTTTCAGAGGAACGACTTCCCGCACCTGATGAGGTGAGGCAGTGGCGAAAAGACTTAAAGATCGATTTTGGTCGTTTTGATTACCTTGAATTTGAAGGCCAATACTTTCTTATTGATGTAAATAAAACTGAGGGTGGTGGGGTTGATATATGTTATGATTATCAGGACGAAATAGACTATTTAGCATCAGGGTTGGAGTTTTGCCTGAAGTGAATTACTGATTTTCACCCATTTCCCTTAATTGAAAAAGTGCCAGATTCTTATCATTTAATATAATGCTCTGAAAATCCCTATTCTCACTTCCATATCGACTTGTTAAATACTGTATAGTACCAACAATGGAATCAAGTCTGCTTTGAAATCGGGATTGAGCTGATTCCGGTATCTTCAGCCCATGTCTACCGGATGACAGTCGTAGAACAATACTTTCGGATATCTTATATAAATACCTGTCATCAATTCGCCTTGAACAATTTTTTTGCCATGGGAAATCTCCCCAAAATGTCCATTTACCCGGAACACCCAGTATTTTTAATAATTCAGCCTTATCAACAATTCCGTATGGTAAATGTGAATTAAAGCACTCTTTAGCCGTAAAATGAAATCCTATCTGCGGTTCATATTTTGCCTCAGGAATAACATCATTATTCAGATACTCAGCATTTCCGGAAAGTCTGGCATATGGAATAATTATATATGGGAGAAATGTATTTTGGGTACATTCAGTGCTCAGAACGCTGAAGTCCTTTTCCTTGAAAATACAATTTCCGTCCAGCACAAATGTCCAATTTGCTGTACGTTTCCCCTCTTCTATAGCCATATTACGTGCACTATTAATATTCATCACATAATTGATCTTCGGAGCAATGGCCCAGATGATTTGCCTTTTTTTTATCTCCTTTACATTTCCATAGAATTTTTCAGATGAGAAATAATCAACTGCTTCAAAATCTTCTACTCTCCATCCCGTTTTTGCATACTCCCTGCTTTCAAATGGTATTCGCAAATAGTCCACCGAGTATCTCTCCAGCAGATCAATAAGATCCTGCTCACGACTCCTATCAATAATTCGATTTAAGACAAAACACTTTCTGCAATCTTTAAAATCCGGCTCATTTTTTAGAATAAATTTTAAATTGTTTAAGGTCTGATCCTCAGAATGTATCGGGTAATGATCATTTCCTAATATTCTGATGATCAAAAATTCAGAGAGAATTTTTCTATCTTTCAATTCAACCCCGTTATTCTTATATAATTTCTTTTTAGAAAATATTTTCACCCTTCGATTCAGTTTTAAATAAAGATAGGTTAAATAGTCACGTAATTTTTTTATGTTCTTTTTCAAAATTTTAATATAACGCCTCACAAATTTTTTCATTTCCCATTTCAAACTATTTCCGGCATGAATTTTATAAGTAGCACATTTTAAATATCGTTTTATCCTGCTTGCAAATCCCTCCATATTTTTAAATGTACCGTATTTCTTAAGATAAATGCTCACACGTTCATCAAGAAGATGTGGTAAATTGGAATAATCAATATTTTCCGGATATTTATGAAAATCTAATTCAAATAATCGATTTTGGTTGGGGAAATAAGTCTTACGAACCCATTCATTTGTTTCTGAAAACGAATTAAAGAATCCTTCTGCATCTCCCCTATTGACCATTCTTTTCTCACCTGGCAGATCTTTTATAATTTGATGCTGCAGTTTAGTGTACTTAATGTTACGGTTACCGGAAGGAAAGTTTTTCCTGATCTTATGATTTAATTTTGAAATAACATATTGTGCTTCTACACTTATAGCTGTATTTAAATTTTCAGTTTCCGGAACCATAAGACTGTTATCAATACCGGCTAACTGAAAAAATTTTTTGACAGAATTAGTTGAGGGATACATCCCTGAATAAAGGGCAATTTTAATATTTTGTTTAGGGACATGGGGTTCAAACCGCTGGATCAATTCCTTAAAGTCATAATAATACTTGTAATCATTTACCACCCGATCCTCCGGTAAATGAATATATGCAAACTCTCCTATATTATCAAACACATTATCAAAGTTTTTATGGCCGGCCCGGATCGCGGTCCCAAATCTGCTTACAGCCAATTCATCCTGTCGGCGTAGAAATATTACTATTTCTATGTCAGAAACAATATCTTCAAATAATTCAAATAACCGACGAATTTCACTTTTGTATATAAGCCTGCTGTGGATCAGTTCTGTACTGACGATAAGTGTATGCCAATGATCAAAATTACTAAGTTCACTCTGCAATTTCTCCTTTAGATCAATTTTAAAGTTTTTGGAGGACATCCAGGTATTTGAAAATATATGCGCTCGAATATTGTCTATTACATCATGATCCTGCGCTGCTGCGATAACTTTTGTATGGTTCTCATACCCCAATGATACAGGATAAATGATACCAAGTTCAGCTAAACTACTGCGGCTATCAGCCAATACTCGTTGAATAGATTTGGTCCCGGTCTTTTCGCATCCTACATGGAGAATTAATTTCTTATTCATCGTTTATTATTACATGTGCTTTAAATTTTTTGGCCCAATAATACCTGTTACACATTAATTTTAAAATCCTTCATCTCAATTATAAAGAAAGTCTCATTTTTTTTCAGAAAAACGATTTGTATGAAGATTATAAAGTTTTGAATAATGTCCATTTTCAGAAAGAAGATCGTGATGTGAACCATCCTCGATTATCCGTCCCTTATCAATAACAATAATTCTATCTGCAATACTGACAGTTGAGAAGCGATGTGAAATAAGCAATGTGGTACGTCCTCGTGTCATCTCCTTGAAATTTGAGAATATTTCAAATTCAGTGGGTGCATCTAAACTTGCTGTGGGCTCATCAAGGATCAGAAGAGATGCTTTTTTGGCAAAAGCTCGTGCAATGGCGATTTTTTGCCACTGGCCCCCCGATAATGTATAATTTCCGAATTTTCTTCCGAGGAGAGTATCATACCCCTCAGGCATTTCCTGTATCATTTGGTCTATTCCTACTTTTTTTGCCACGGCTTCAATAGATTCGCGATCACCCAATAATTCCCGCCAATTACCATAGGCAATATTCTCAGACACAGTTGCTTCATACCGGTTAAAATCCTGAAGGACAAACCCGATCTGACTGTAAAGATAATCTAAATCAAATTCTTTAATATTATGATTATCTAATAATATACTACCCTGATCACAATCATAGAGACGGGCAACCAGTTTAGCAATTGTAGATTTTCCTGATCCGTTTTCACCCACTAAAGCAACCACTTCTCCGGGTTTAATGGTAAAAGATATATCATGAAGCACCGTCATTTCAGATCCCGGATAAGCAAAGGATACATTTTTAAGTGTAATTTCCCCGTCAATTTTATCCGGAATATATTTGCTATGACTGTAAAGCTTTGGTTTTAAATTGAGATATTCGATCAAATCACCGACAAACATTGCCTGTTGAAGTGTTCTGGTAATACTGGAACTTGAAACTTCAATGGTATTTTTTAACTGATGCGTTGCCCGTCCATAAATGACCAAATCACCTACTGTTAGTAATCCCTGAAAGACACGCCAGGCAATCCATCCTGAGGCCAGGGCAATTGCAATCGCGAAAAGGACAGCAAAAATAAAGTTGCCTATAATTTGCCTCGTATAGATCTTACGATCCTCGGCAATAAACTCTTCCATATAATTCTTGTATCGTTCAGTGAGAGGTTTGGCCAGATCTAACAATCTCACTTCCGGTACCCTGTTATTATTTAACATTGTCTGGGAGTAATAACCGATCCATCGGCGACGGCTTGCTCTGTTGCGTGATATCTCATACTGTAATCTGGACTGCTTCCAATAAAATCTGAGATATGGTATTGAAATTGGGAAAAGCAGTAAGGTGGCGATCGGATCAATGATGATTAAAATACCCACAATGGAGATCAATGAAAGAATATTGGAAATAAAATTA
>DBOL01000035.1 GCA_002299555.1 Candidatus Aminicenantes bacterium UBA647 | reverse complement strand
TGAATCACATTGACGACAATACAGACCTGCTATCTTTTCATTAAGTTTAAGATCCAACATTTCCTGACCCGTTAAGGTCAGATCTTGCATAACTTCAAGATCTGTATTTAATTGATCGAAGGTAGTGAACCCGGGAATTGAAGTATGAACATTCTTATTCTGAAGTGACCATTTAAGTGCAGCTTTCATATTTATGGGATTCAGTTTTTCTTTATCCCAATAAACGCCGGCCTGTGTTTTCATTGCTACAATTCCTATACCCTTACCTGCAGCATAATTTATAGCTTTATCCATTTCTGCAAGGTTGGATTGCATAAAATTATAAGAAGTAAGGACAATATCATAAACATTACTGTCTGCCGCCGCACGGATAACCTCGGGCTCATTCCTGTGTGTAGAGACACCGATGAATTTTGTTTTACCCTCTTTTTTAAGTTTCTGCATCACAGACATTAATGGCTTGAACATCACTGATTCTTTCCTTTTTACACTATGGAGGAAAAGGACATCTACATGATCGAGGCCGAGCCTTTGCAAACTGATCTCGAACTTTTTCAAAAAATCCTCCGGGTCTGTTTTGTTTGTATACAGCCCTGTTTTGCGGTCAGAATGGTTCCCGGGCACTTTGGTCGCAATAAAATAAGAATCCCTCTTCACACCTTTCAGGACCTCCCCCAGCATCTGTTCATTCCGTCCACGTTGATATACATGTGCTGTATCGAGATAGTTTATACCATTCTCAAGGGCGGATTCTACAAGTTTCGGATTCTCAGCATTCATTACGCCCATACTGACTATCGGAACCTTCATACCTGTTTTCCCGAGGGTTCTGTAAATAATGTTCTTCTCTTCGCTCTTCTTTACTTCACTTTTGATCAGGGAAGGCGCTATGGCCGCCGCTGTAATACCGGTTAACCCTTTCTTTATAAAATCCCTTCTGCTACTGTTTTTTCCCATTAATTCCTCCTAAGATATAGATATAAGATAATACATTCTCTGATTTTTTTCCACTTTATTAAAATTAACGGGGATTTTATACATTCCCGCTGGAAGTGGCAACTTCTCTGTTATTTTATTCCGGATGTATTATTCGCACCAAATCTTTTCGGATAGAAATAATTCTCAATATTGACCTGAATACCCGACAACAAATAAAAGTTTAAAATGATACAATTGCCGTAATGAAAAATTTTCAGGAGTTCTCAAAAAAAATGTCCCGACCGGATGCAACCTGAAGATCAAGTGAGAATGAATTGCGGAAGATCATCAAAGAATTTTTAGTGATTGCGATAGAGAACCTGCAGATAAATGAACCGATTTATGAATTCGGATCGTTTCAGGTCCAGGGACAAATAAATTTCGCCGACTTAAGACCATTATTTCCCGGGAAAAAATATGTTGGCTGTGATATAAGAAAAGGGCCCGGCGTTGATAGAGTTTTAGATCTGCACAAGCTGGACTTACCTGATAATTCTGTCGGAACTGTCCTGACCATGGACACTATGGAACATGTGGAATATCCCAGGAAAGCATTGAGCGAGATCTTGAGAGTATTAAAACCGGGAGGAATAGTAATAATGAGTTCTGTCATGTGTTTCGAAATTCATGAATATCCCTATGATTATTGGCGTTTCACTCCGAAAGCTTTTGAAAGCCTGTTTAAAGAATTTCAGGATAATTATGTTACATATGCGGGAAAAAGATCTTTTCCTCATACTATCGTAGGTATTGGGAGAAAAAATGATCAAATCAAAAACAAGGTCATAATTGATAGTGCTTGTGATAAATGGCGGAATATTTGGAAACTAAAAATACTAAAGAATAAATTAGGTGGATTATTAAAAAGGATCAATGCATAAAACTAAAAACAACAAAAAATATTATGTCGATAAATATGGGAACGATCTGTTTTTCAGACAGAATATCTACCATATAACTGTTAATAATGTAGAGGCAGGATCACATGTCCTGGAATTAGGCTGTGCTTCCGGTCATATTTCCTCGTATTTAAAAAATGAATTGGATTGCAAGGCATTTGCAATTGATATCAATAAAGAAAATGTTGAACTGAGCAGGCAACGGGGAGTAAATACAATTGAAGGGGATCTGGAAACAGATGAATGTCTGAATGAGATATTCGATTATATTGAATTAAACGGAAAATTTGACTTTATTATCTGTACGGAAGTTATTGAACATCTGAAATCACCTGAACTGCTTCTTGATAATATTAAACTATTTATAAAACCTGAAGGAAAAGTTATTATTTCGACTCCGAATATAGCATATTGGGAAATAAGATTAAAATTGCTTTTTGGAAACTTTGAGTATAAAAATATCGGAATACTGGACGAAACACATTTGAGATTTTTTACAATTAAATCCTTTAGAGATCTGTTAGTGAGCAACAACTATGAAATTGTTGAATTCAAGTACTTGTATACTCATTGGCAGGATCTTGTTTTTTATATGATGCGAATAATTCCATTTTCGGGAAAAGTATTAAAAAAGCTTTGCAAGGGACTGCTAACCTATCAGATGATTGTCATTGCAAAAATCAATCAATAATCGAGCATTTTAATTATGGATATTTCAATCATTATCATTAACTTTAACACTAAAGAACTGACAGGGAATTGTCTTACTTCTATTTATGAAAAAGTTAAGGACCTGAGTTTCGAAGTGATCGTTGTTGACAACAATTCTCAGGATAGTTCATGTGACTACATAAGGCGGGAATTTCCCCAGGTGAAACTTATCAAAAATAGTGAGAACAGAGGCTTTGCTTTTGCAAATAATATAGCAATCAGAAATTCAAAAGCCAAATATGTTTTTTTACTGAATTCCGATACGGTTTTGCTGAATAATTCTCCCGGGCAATTTTTTGAATTTATGGAGAAACACGAAAATCATAATATAGGGGTTTGTGGCGGCAAATTGTATAACCGGGACATGAAATATATCCATTCTTACAGTAGTCTGCCGAGTTTGAAAAATATTCTGTTCAAAATATATATAAGAAATACAATATTAGAAAAAATCAAAAAAATATTCCCCTCTCTAAAAGCTAATAGCGAACCTTTTTGTAACAGGGAGGTTGGCTATATAACAGGTGCAAACATGTTTATTAGAAAAAGCGTTTTAGATGATGTCGGATTGTTTGATGAAGATTTTTTCTTATATTTTGAAGATACGGAATTATCATACAGGATAGCTGAAAACAAATATAAATCGGTACTTTTAGCTGATGTAAAAATTATCCATTTAGGCGGAAATATTAGACCGGATGATTTAGTTAAGGTTAAGTATTTAATAAAAAGTGAATTAAAATATTTTGAAAAAATTAAAGTAAAATTCAAATTAAAATTCTTAATAAAATACTTAATTCTCCTAAGGTATTTACTATTGCCGGATTTTGATCTTCACTATTTAAAAAGGATCAAATTCCTATTCCGGGTGATCTTTCAGCAAAAAGTTTAAAACATTTACAACAAAATAATCCTGAAAATATCTCTAAGGAGAAAACTACTTCACCTTCCATCTTTTGACAGACATGTAAAAAAGAGTTCAGATTTGAACTGAGAACTCTATATTGATATAATAATATTTAAAAAAAATTTATTTCTTAACCATCTGGTTCTGTGAGAATATTGATTAAATATAAAATAGTATACATTTTACTGCTCCTTTCCATCTTTCTGTCCGGAGACAATATCCTCCTGTCGAAAAAAAGAGCAAAAGGTCTGAATATCACCAACTACACTAAATATCTCAACAGGCAATTCAAAAAGAGGAAGAGGATAAGTACGAAATATATTATCATCCACACATCTGAAGCTGGGAAAATTAGTACTCTCAGAACGCTTTCCGGAGGGAAGAGGGTCGGCAGAAGAAGGACAAAGGGCGGGCACGCCAATTACGCTATTCTGAGAGATGGTAAAATATACAGAACCCTTGACCACAAATACAGAGCAGATCATACCGGATTGAGTATGTGGAACGGTGTCAACGACCTGAGCTCACATTCAATAGGGATAGAACTTGTAGGATACCATTACGGGATCATAACATTTGAGCAATACAGATCTCTGACACCCCTCCTGAAGGAACTTCAAAGCATTTACAAGATCCCCGACAAGAACATTCTGACCCATAGCCAGGTGTCATACGGAAAACCTAATTTGTGGTTTAAAAACAATCACAGAGGGAGAAAAAGATGTGCTCTGAATTTTAACAGGACCAGGGCAGGGCTTGTTGACAGATGGACATATGACCCTGATGTACGTGCCAAACGACTTACATCTGATTTTCAGACCAGAAAAATTTTTTATTCAAAGTACAGCGACAATATGGTCAGGATCTCCCCTGAAAAAAAAGAGACCGTCATACAAACAGAACAAATAACGGAAAAGAGGAGAGAAGAGGTTGTACTATCCTCAAATATTATAAGTCGTGATAATACAGCGTGGAATATTGCAGGAGAAGATTATAACGACCCTGAAACTCTCTATATTCTCCCGGGGGGGAAGAGGGTGAGGGGCAACAATGCAGGATCAATGATCGGATGGGGTAGTATTCCCCGCGGGACCAGAGTGATCCTGAATCAGCCTGACAAAGTTGAAGAGTCCGATGGACCGATTCTTACTATCACCGGTAATTTCACTGCCTGGAGCTATGCAGGAAAAGAATATAAGAAAAAATCTACATTCTATATTCTCCCCAATGGAAAAATAAAGGACGGAACAAAAATAGAGGATTGGGATTCATTCCCTTCCGGCGTCAAAATGATAATCGGATACAATGGACCATTCCTCCTCGGAGCAACAAAAGGAAAAACAGCATGGGGAATTGCCGGAAAATATTACAACAAGAAGGATACAGTCTATTATATTCCGGGAAACGGAATCGTTACAGGCAATAAAATGGTATCGTTCAATGACCTGCCCAAAAACTCAAAAATATTCTTAAAAAGGAGATAAGATGGAATGGAGAGCAAGCCATATACTTGTAAAAGACAGTAGTCTCGCCAATAAGATACTAAAGGATCTGAAAGAGGGGAAAACTTTTTCAAATCTTGCAAAAGAATTCTCCACCTGTCCGAGCAAAAGTAAAGGTGGCGATCTGGGATGGTTCGGTCCCGGGCAGATGGTAAAAGAGTTTGAAGAATCTGTAAAAAAACAATCAAGCGGAAGCATTAGCAGAGTTGTACGAACAAAGTTCGGGCTCCATATCATAAAAAAAACAGGCCAGAGATGACCTTAAAAAGGGAAATAAAAAAAGAAACATGGAAGGGGGGTACAATGATCTACCCTCTGCCCGCTCCAATGATAACCTGTGGAGACATTGACGGTGAATATAACATAATCACTATCGCTTGGACAGGAATAATCTCAACGGATCCGCCCAGATGTTATATTTCGATAAGGCCACATAGATATTCATATGAAATGATCAGAAAAAGCGGTGAATTTATTTTGAACCTGACAACGAGTAAACTGGCATTTGCTACCGACTGGTGCGGGGTGAAATCGGGAAAGGATGTTGATAAGTTCCAGGAAATGAAACTTACTCCTCAACGGGGAATTGAAGTTAAAGCTCCACTCATAGCGGAATCACCGATTAACCTGGAGTGCAGGGTTTTCGATATTCAGAAAATGGGATCCCACGATATGTTCCTTGCAGACATACTCAGGATTCATGCAACTGAAGAATATATTAACAAAGAGACCGGTGCGTTCAACCTTAATAAAGCTGACCCTATCTGCTATTCACACGGGAAATATTATTCTTTAGATAAATTCATAGGGAAATTCGGTTTCTCTGTAAAAAAGAAAAGAAAGAAGAAAAAGGGGAAAAAATAGTGGCCGGCTACAGTTATTCTTCTGTTTCAGGATTTGATAATTGTCCTAAATCCTTTGAGTTCAGATATATAAAAAAGTTACCGGAATCATTTCAATCAATTGAAGCGTTCATGGGAAGCACAGTCCATTCAGTACTTGAAATGATCTACAGGAACAGGGAGTTAGGCCTTGGAACAGATGAACTGGAATTGCCAGGAATATTCAGGAAGATCTGGGACAGCACATATAATGAAAAGATCCGGATAATAAAAAGCGAGAATAACATTACACACTATATCGATCTCGGTATCAGGTTGCTCACCGGGTATTACTCGAATTCATTTTTAAATGATGTGAGCAAGACGATCTCTCTCGAACAGAAATTTGAAGTGAAACTGAACGGGGAAATAACATTCAGAGGGATCATAGACCGGCTGTCAAGGACGAAAGACGGTATCCTCAGGGTCACTGATTTCAAAACCGGTTCCGTCTCGGGCCCTCTGGCAAATCTCCAACTCCCATCTTATGCAGTTCATGTCTTTGAAACTAATAACGAGGAGGAGATTGAACTTTGCATAGAGGATCTGAAACAGAAAGAGACAAGAATTGCCAAAGTAAAAAAGGAGATCGTCGAGAGTACTAAAAACAAATTAATATCGAAAATAAATGTAATAGAGAAGACCACAGAGTTTAAAGCAATCATCGGCCCTTTATGCAGATGGTGTGGATATAATGAGATCTGTCCCGACTATCTGAAGACAAAGAACGTGGATGCCGGAGATCTGAAACATTGTCCCGATTGCGGCAGTCCACTGGCTGAGAGGAAGGGCAAGTTCGGGAAATTTCTGGGATGTACCGGATTCCCGGAATGTAAATATACATTTGATCCTCGTGAATCCACAGAAAATATAGAAGGTGACATGATATGCCCGGAATGCGGAAGCCCTTTGAGAAAAAGGAAGGGCAAATTCGGGGTGTTCTTCGGCTGCAGCTCCTATCCTCAATGCTCCTTTACCAGAAAAATAAAATAGATTCTGACTTTTTTTTGAGATAAATTTTTATATCTTTTATTCTATAGAATATGATCGGGAGGTCAAAATGAAAAAAACCATATTTTTCTGCTTTATACTTATATTCATATTATCAATAACATATGCTGAAGCTCCGGGAGTAAAAATAGATTCACCAACCTCAACTGACACATGGTATATCGGGAAAAAAAGGGTAATAAAGTGGACAAAATCGTATGGCCTCACCACTCCTGTAAAGATAAGGCTTTACTCAACTGACGGAAACACGAAAATTCATGAAATTACAAACAACACCGAAATTGATAAAGATTTCGAATGGACCATCCCGGGAACCATCTCTCCGAATTGTTATATTATCAGGGTCAAGACCATTGACAATAAATATTGGGATGACAGTAAAACATTCAAAATAGACAAAGGGATATTATTGGATCCAGGTATAATTAAACAGACGCTTAAGGCAATTAAACCCGACCTGAAGATAAAAAACATTACTACATCAGCAACTTGCTTCATCTGGGTTACAGTAAAGAATGTCGGGCTTGTGAAAATTGATAAATTGATCAGAGAAAAGATCTGGATAGACGGGAATCTGGTTTCCCAGAATCAAACTCATTACGTATTGGCTCCCGGATCAGAATTTTCTCATCAGATCGGAGAATTTAAGGCAGAACACAACGGGACCAAGGTCAAAATCTTCATGGACTCTGATGTTCCTCTTTATGAAATAACCAAATCCAATAATACACTTGAAAAAACACTTATATGTACCCAGAGGGTAAGAGAGAAGATATAAAAGGGAGAATTCAGGAAAAGAGTTCTTTTATTTCTTCAATTTTTTCATTTGTTAGGTTATAGCCTTCCTCAATGGCCTCCTCGGCACGGTCAAAATCCAACAACCTGAAATCCCCGAGTTGAGGTTTAATGATCACATCAGGCGGCCATATTTTAAATTGGTTGTCAGTTATACTTCTCTGCATTATATGAGTTGTGTTATCAAGTATTTCAAGAATATTAGGGACATTATCCTTTGAACGGAGGCTGTCAAACTTTGTCCTGATCGAGCCTGTGATCTCATTGTACTTCTCCTCCAGCATTTCGAATATTCTCTTGTCCCGATCCTCTTCATCAACATCTTTTGTAACTGAATTGCTCTTTTCAACCACTCCTTTTTTAATAATTCCCTTCACATTATCTTCGAGCGTACAATTGTTCAGATCAACAGCTATTACAACATCTGCCCCCATCTCCCTGACAACATTGACCGGGACAGGATTGACAATACCACCGTCAACAAGAATTCTCCCTTCATGTTTAAAAGGTGTAAAAACCCCGGGGATAGCTACACTTGCCCTGACAGCATCTATAACTTTTCCTGAATTGAACCTCACCTCTTCTCCGGTTAATACGTCAGCCGCTATTGCACAATATGGTACCGGAAGATCCTCTATCAGAATATCTCTATAATATTCTGAAAGCATTTTAAACAACTTCCTCCCGGGTATCAGTCCACTTCCGGGAAAAGTAACATCAATGAAAGATACTATACTCTTCCAATCTATACTTATCGCAAATTTTTCAAATTCTTCTATATCACCGATCGAATATACTGCACCGACAACAGATCCGATAGAAGTTCCGGAAACATAATCAACTTTGATTCCTGATTCTGCAAGTGCATTGAATACACCGATATGCGCCCAGCCTCTTGCAGATCCGCTCCCGAGAGCTATTCCAAGTTTTTTTTTCAAATTATTCCTTTCTGTTATTTTAACTGAATTCGCTACGGATTTCCATTTGAAAGCAGCATGAATTAAGGTATACTTATAGTTAATTATTAATTAAAAAATTTCTAAGAGGTCTGAAATGAAAGAATTAACCCAGAAAGATTCCAAAGTTGAAGTAAAAGGGAAAGAAGCAAAATATTATGATGCGCTGATGAATATAATTACTCTCGGGACTTATCCCTCATTCATACGAAAGGCAATAAAAGATCTGAACCTGGCAAAGGGTGAGAGCATCCTTGATCTAGGATGCGGTACAGGTAGAAATGATTGTCTCATGTTAAAGTATATTGGAGATGAAGGGCTAATAAACGGCGTTGAGATCGGTGAGGAAATGAAGAAAAAATTCCTTGAAAATTGTAACAGGCCGAATGTAGAATTGATAGATAAAAGGATAGATGAGCCTCTTGGTCTCGAAAGGACATTTGATCTTGTTTTTATATCTTTTGTTCTTCATGGATTTATCCAGGAAAAAAGGGAGCGGATAATTGAGAATGCGGTGAAAGTGTTAGAACCAGGGGGAAGATTTTCAATTCTCGATTATAATGAATTCGATGTAGATAATTCAGGATTCTTCACCCGCTTTGCGATCAGAAAGATCGAATGCCCTCTGGCAGAGGACTTTATATTAAGAGATTGGAAATCCATTTTGAAAAAATCAGGATTCAGCAAATTTGAGGAAAAATTCTATTTTAAGGGAAAAGTAAGGCTTTTAACTGCAATAAAATAATAAAAATTACCCTGAAAATGATCCAACCTGAAATAAATTCTTGAAATATTGTTAATTTTATTTATTATATTAACTAAAAGGCACACTAATATTTTTGATTTCAAGGTTTTCATAAAAAGGGTGATCACAGAATGGGCAGTTCAGATTTGCCGGCAATTATAGTTACTGGTGCTTCAGGTTTTATCGGCCGGCACTTCCTCGAAGCGGCAAAAAACACATTTACAATATATGCCATAGCCAGAAGATCACAGATAGAGTGCAATGCTCCAAGACATAAGAATATCTACTGGCACATGGTGGATATAACAGACAGGGAGGAACTTGATAGAATAATAGTGGGGATCAGCAAGAGATCTCAAATTGATTTTATTCTCCACCTTGCGGGATACTACGATTTTGACTGTCTCAAAAGTCCTGAATATGAGAGGACCAATGTTCAGGGGACAAAAAATATTCTGGAACTGGCCAGAAGGATAAAGATAAAGGGATTTGTTTTTGCCAGTTCGCTGACGGTATGTGATTTCAGGAAATGCAAAATGCC
>DBOL01000093.1 GCA_002299555.1 Candidatus Aminicenantes bacterium UBA647 | reverse complement strand
GATCAAGTGATAACACATCCGAAAAACTTGAGGAGTTAGGGGTCGCCCACTTGGACCTGCCTTTCAATATGGGGTATGCAGGAGCAGTCCAGGCCGGCTTCAAATACGCCTCAGATAAAAACTATGATTATGTAGTCCAGTTTGACGGTGACGGGCAGCATATGGCAAAAGAGATCGGGAAACTTTATAAGCATATTAAAGATAAGAATGCTGATATTATCATTGGATCAAGATTCAAGATCAATACAGACTATCCTCATCCTCTTTTCCGCAGAATTGGCTCAAGTATATTTTCACTCCTTATACGCCTGACCTGCAAAAAGAAAATAACAGACCCTACTTCAGGATTTCAGATGTTAAGCAGAAGGGTCTACATGGAATACAGCGGAATGTTCAATTATCCCCAATTCCCCGATGCCAATCTGATCATTAAAATGCTCCTTCTGGGTTATAAGATCGAAGAAACTCCGGTTGAGATGAGAAAAAGAGAACATGGTGAGAGTATGCACACAGGAATAATTGCACCTGTAAAATACATGATCAAGATATTTTACAGTATCCTGATAATTATCCTGTCTTTTAAATTCAGCAGCCCGAAAGGGCCGGGAGGTTCGAATGTATAGAGTTGTTTTTGCATTTTTCGGTATTGCTGCAATATTATTTATTTTGATCAAAGTTAAAAAGAACAAATTCTCCGAGGGAAGAAGTATTTTCTGGGTGCTTGGAGGTATCGCAATATTCCTCTTGTCGATCTTTCCAAAAACTATCGATAAACTCTCTGCTATACTTGGGATAAATCATCCACCTTCACTCCTTTTTCTCCTGGCATCTCTTTTTATTATTTACTCAGTATTTAAACTTGAAGAAGAGATCACACAGACAAAAGAAAATTTGAAAGACCTGGCCCATAAAAATGCGATCCTTGAGGACAAACTGAGAGCCAGACAAAAATAAACTGCATCCAAACAGCAAAATGTGCCGTCTTTAGTATATTGACAGGGCCTCGAAATCCCCGTTCAAAGTTGAAATAACAGAGATTCTGTGATAAATTCAAGTTCAATGAAAAGGAGATTACTGCTTGTATCAAAAATATTAGGGATTGGAGCATTTTATACTTTTATACTTGTGATCTCGATTTTTCTGACCATGAGCATCCTGATCAAAGGAGATGAGATCAAGGCTCCGGACCTCATCGGAAAAAGTATTAAAGATGCTTCCAGGATCGCTCAGAATAATGGCTTCTTCCTCAAAAAAATTGCAGGTAATTATAGTAAAAATTATAAACCTCTCACTGTTATAGAACAGATCCCGGAGCCCGGAGTTTACATAAAAAGAAGTTCTAACCTGAAAATATTCATCACTTCAGAGCTTATAGAAGTTATAGTCCCGGATCTTGCAGGTTACACAAGGGAAGAGAGCAAAAAGTTGATTAAAGAGAGCGAATTGAAAAAGAGATACGTATCTTACGTCCACTCTGACAGAGTCCCTCAGGATTTTATTATATCTCAATCTCTGAAACCCGGATCTCATGTCGCCATCAATTCGAATATGGATATTCTGGTAAGCAAAGGTAAAAGGAATAGTGAATTTATTATGCCTGATATCATCGGTAAGAATGCAGAGCGGATCCTATCTTATTTCGAAGTGATAGGATTAAAGATAGAGAAGATCACAAAAGTAGCTTATCCGGGACTCAGGCCGAACATTATAATCTGGCAAAACCCGGCACAGGGATTCAAGATCAGCTCCAAGAACAGGATCAGTATTCAGGTGAGCGAATGAACCCCGTATTTCCATCAATTTTATCAACAGATTTCTATGATCTGAAAGATAAGCTCAGCAAGTTTAAGAGTGGAGGGATCGACTTTATTCACCTAGATATAATGGATGGACACTTTGTTGACAATTTGTCATTCGGCCCTTCTATAGTTCAGCCGATAAAAAAGGACTTTGACTTTAAGATCGATTCGCATCTGATGGTCTCAAATCCTGAAAAAATAATCCCGTATTTTATCGATGCCGGATCGGACTGGATATCTTTTCACATAGAGATCAAAGAAGGGACAGAAAAAAATATTGAAATGGTAAAAAAGTCTGGGAAAAAGGTTGGCCTTGCCATTAACCCGGATACAAATATATCTGCGCTATTCCCATATATCCCGAGGATCGACTACGTGCTCCTTATGAGCGTTTTCCCGGGTTATGGAGGGCAAAAATTTATAACTGAATCAATTGACAGAGTGGCCGGACTTAAAGAAAAGGTCAGATCGTTAAATCCGGAATGCCTGATCCAGATAGACGGTGGAATAAACACAACAAATACAGGAAGCCTCCACAAGGAGGGCGTAGACCTTTTTGTAATGGGAACCTCGTTGTATAATTCCGGAAACATAGAAGAAGAGATACTGCAAATATTAAAAACAATGGAAGGAGAAAAAAATGAAAAAGCTGGTATTAATTAGTTTATTGATTGCGTTAATCGCTATTACAGGATGCAAAGCAAAAAAAGAAGTAGAACTTGACCCGTCTGGATTGGGTTCAGATAAAGCCATTTATGAGAGAGCTCAGAAGCTGGGCAGAAAAGATTCAGAAAAATCAAGATTATTATACAAAGAGATCCTCCAGGTCTATCCGGACAGTGTATATGCAAGAAAAGCAAAAATAGGGATAGCCGACTCTTATTTTAAGCAAAGAGATTCAAGTTCGCTGATAATAGCTGCATCCGAATACCAGGAATTCGTAAATCTTTATCCCAACTCTCCTGATTCTATATATGCAAAGTTCAGAATAGGCAGATGTTATGAAAGACAAAGCAAGAGTGCAGGCCGGGACCAGACAAACACAAAAATGGCAATTACAGCATATGAGAGCCTTCAGAAAATTTATCCGGGCACAGAAGAATCAGATAATGCCGATGTTATTTTGAAAAAACTGAAACAGAGACTCGGGCAGCATTATTTCGGGATCGGAATGGCAAACTTCAGATTGAAAGCATATAAAGGCGCTATCGATCGATTCAAGGAAGTTATTGATAATTATCCCTACTTTACAAAATTTGATAAACTTTACTATTTCACGGGGAAAAGTTATGCAATGATGAATGACTATGACTCCTCAATGTCATTCTATCAGAAGATCATTAACAGCTTCCCGAAATCAAAATATGTGAATGGATCGAAAAAAAGTATCAGGAAACTTATGATACTTAAAGAAGCTGCACCAAAAACAGAGAAAAAAGAGGAAGTAGTAAAGGACAAAAATTAATCAGATTCAGGTAATTTATCTGAAATATTTTTTGTAGTCCTTGCACCAAGTTCTTTCAGCTTTTCAATTCTGCCTAAAATTGTGTCGCCTTTTTTGCCTCCGGTCTTAAGTTTGTTCATTGCCGAATCATAACTGGAACGGGCAATATCAAGTTTGTCACCGATATTCTCGAGATCAGAGACAAAATTAGCAAATTTGTCATATAGTGCGCCACCCTGACGTGCAATTTCTGAAACATTTTTTTTCTGCTTTTCATGCTTCCACAGATAAGACACTGTCTTCAGAGTTGCAAGCAGTGTTGAGGTTGTCACAAATACTATGTTTTTCACCAGAGCATCTTCCACTATTGTTTGATCTTGTTTCAGAGCCAGGACAAGTGCAGATTCAATGGGCATATACATCAGAATATAATCAGGAGAATTGATCTGGTACAGATTCTGGTAATTCTTCTTACTTAATCCTGAAATGTGTTCGGTTATACTCTTTATGTGATCTTTAAGAAATTTTTCTCTTTCAGTCTGATCATCGGTGTTAAAATACTTTTCATATGCAGTAAGCGAGACTTTTGAATCAATCACAACGTGCTTCTCTTCAGGAAGGTGAATAATGAAATCCGGCCTCTGTTTTCTGTTATCATCAGCAGTAAATACATCCTGCTTTGTGTAGTGGATATTTTCCTCAAGTCCGGCTTTTTCGAGAACCCTTTCCAGGCTTAACTCACCCCAATCCCCCTGGAGTTTTGAATCACCCTTAAGAGCATTGGCAAGATTATCCGCATCTCTGCTGACCTGTCGATTGAGATCCATAAGAGCCTTTATCTCGACCTTTAGTGAAATAACCTCTCTGCTCTCATCTTTATGAAGATTCTCTATATCTTTTTTAAAATCTGACAATTTATCTCTGAAAGGAAAGATTATCTTTGAAATGTTCTGTTCATTTATTTCTGTAAACTTTCTGCTTTTTTCATCAAGGATCCGATTAGCCATATTTTCAAATTCAGTTTTGAATTTTGTCTGAAGTTCACCCATCTCCTTTTTCTCGTTTTCCAGTCTCTCTTTTATGTTTTTGAATGATTCCCGCATAGAAGTGAGATCATTATTGAGATTCAGGATGACCTCTCCTTTTTCTGAGAGAAGACGTTCTTTACTCTTTAGCTCTTCTTCCAGTTTAGAATAAATCTCTCTGGGGATATAATCTTTAAGGATCTGATTCGAGCTAATCCCGGCTGACCTCCCCGCCGCTATCTTCAGCAAAAGAAAAAAAATAATCACCAATAACCCGCCTAAAACAATCATCCATTCCGTGTTGCCCATGTTCTCCTATAAATATCAGTACCTAAATAATACTAAATCACTTTTTTTTGTCAGCCTTTTTTTCTAACTCCTGAACCCTTTCATAAAGTTCTTTCATTCTTAGTTCACGGTCTATCGTAGCATTAAAAAATCGTCCCAGATCTTCATTTTTTTCCTCAAGCTCTAGGTTCTTTGACTCAAGCTCTGATGTCCTGTCCATCACTTTTTTTTCAAGATCTTTTCTATATGTTTCCAGCTCATTTTCAATTTTTCTTTCTCTGGTGACATCTCTGGCGAAACTGACAGTCCCTTCGATCTTATTATTTTTCATAAAGGGTGCTGTATTAACCGAGAGGATCATTACATCTTTATTTTTATTATAGATCCGCAGATCATAATGTCTCGCCTCTCCCGAAATAACCTCGGTAAACATTTTTATTGCAAATTCAAGATCTCCTTCCACGATCATTGGCATGAATGGTTCTCCCAGCCAATCACTTAGTGTATATCCTGTTTGCTCCTCTGCAACCTTATTACTGTACTGAAACTTCCCCTCTTTATCCAGGGTCCATATTATGTCATTTGAATATTCTATCATTACCCTGTAATTTTCTTCGGAGATCATAAGTTCCTCTGTGCGGGATTCAACCATTTTTCCCAACTTTATATTCTGCCTCCTGATATTTCTTGTCTTAAATGATATACCGACCCACAACAATACAATGCCCATTACAGCTATAAAAAATTTAAAGGCTAAAGTTGCCCAGAACGGTGGTAAGATCTTTATCCTTATTCTACTGCCTTTCTCATTCCAGACACCATCATTATTTGACCCCTTGACTCTGAAAACATAGTTCCCGGGAGAAAGATTCGAATAATGAGCATACCTTTTGTCTGCACCGGTTTCAATCCAATCCTTATCGAAACCGTCCATTTTGTAAGCATATTGATTATAATCAGGTGAAGCAAAATCAAGTGATGAAAATTCAAAAGAAAAAACCTGATCTTTGAATGAAAGAGTTATTGTATCCGTTTCTGTTATTGATTTTTTTAAGATAGAATCTTCCCCGGGCAAAACTGATCTGTTAAAAACTTTAAAATCAGTTAGAACTATCTCAGGGATTGAAGAGTTTTCAATTATTTTGTCAGGATAAAAAGTGTTCAAACCATTTGATCCACCAAAGAACATTCTCCCGTCAGGTGACATATAAGCAGCTCCATGCGTGAACTCCCTACCCTGTAATCCATCATCACTATCAAAATTCTTAAATGTTTCAGTCTTTATATTTAATCTTGACAATCCACTATTTGTACTAAGCCATAGATTGCCGGAGGCATCTGCAATCTGCCCGAGAATTCTGTTGTTTGGAAGTCCGTCTTTTTCCAGGAATATCCGAAACTCCCCGTTTGCCGGTTCAAACCTGTGAAGCCCCCAATCCGTTCCAAGCCATAAAAAACCTTCATCATCTTCACTAATAGAAAAAATTCTAGTCTTTTGAACAACAGAATTGTCCTTGGTTTTTAGATCAAACCTTATAAATTTCCCACTTGTTTTATCGAATTTATTCAAGCCATTTCCGGTACCGATCCACAAACTTCCAAGTTTATCTTCATAAATACTCCACACCTCATTATGACCCAGGCTTTGATCATCATCTTTCCGGTTCAGATAATTAATGAATTTCCCTGTATCCCTGTCAAATTTATAGAGTCCTCCGGTGTAGGATCCGATCCAGAAATTATCATCCTTATCCTCAAAGATCGTCAGTACTCCCATCCTGTCAAGGCTGTTGGCATTTTGGATGTCATGGGAATAATTCTTAAAAGTTTCACTTTCTCCTAAAAACTTACTTATTCCCCCGGTTCTGGTTCCGATCCATAATATCCCTTTCCGATCCTCATAAAGTGACCATATTTTATTATTAACTATGCTTCCTTTACGTTCAGGATCATTTTTATAAACCTTGAACCTTGTCACAGATTGCGATACCCCGTTCTTTCGATCTGTTATCGACCTGTTTAACCCGCTATCAGTTCCAACCCAAAGAACTCCCCTGCTATCCTCAAGGATAGCCAGAACATGGTTATCACTAAGAGATTGTGGGATATCAGAATTTGCCAGAATATGATCGAACTTTTGAGAAAAGGGATTATATTTATTAATGCCACCCCTGTGCGTCCCTATCCAGACAGTAC
Organism: Candidatus Aminicenantes bacterium UBA647; assembly: GCA_002299555.1. GTDB lineage: Bacteria > Acidobacteriota > Aminicenantia > UBA2199 > UBA2199 > UBA647. The sequence continues at coordinate 28 of DBOL01000093.1, read as the reverse complement.
CAGAAACATCAACAAAAACTGTTCTGAC
>DBOL01000028.1 GCA_002299555.1 Candidatus Aminicenantes bacterium UBA647 | reverse complement strand
TCTAAAGAAGATCCTCCTTCTTATACCACTCTGCAGTTCTTTTCAATCCCTCCACGAGAGGGACTTTCGGTGAGTATCCCAATTCTTTCCTGGCCTTGGAAATATCAAAAGCTCTGTCTTTTGTAAAAAAATCAAGTCTTCGTCTGAAAAGGGGAGGCTCTATCCTGAGCGGCCTGCATATCATTTCACACATCCACGAAGCGATATATACGGGAGCCAGTGGTATCTTTAATCCTGAAACTTTTTTATCAAGCACTTTCCCTATAAGTGTGACCAGTTCATCGAGGGGGAGAAATTCATTGCCGCCCAATGTATATATCTCACCATTGATCTTATTTTTTTGACCTGCAAGGATAATTCCATCAACCAGATCTTCAACGAATGTGAGATGATAGAGTGCTTTACCCTTTCCGATCATTTTGAAGTTGCCTCTGTAAATATGCCTGAATAATTTAAGAAAGCGGGTATCACCCGGTCCATAGATACCGACAGGCCTTACAACAACTCCATTTATCTTCCCGCTCTTGAAATATTCAAGAGCAATCTTTTCGCCCTCAAGTTTTGACTCCTGGTAGTGATCACCGGGAGAGTAGGGCGCATCTTCCGTTGCCGGAGGATTTTTTATTTCACCTTGAACTCCCACCGTGCTGCAGTGGACAAATCTTTTGACTTTGCTCTCAACCGATTCTTTAAGGAGAGCCCGGGTACCTTCTGCATTAACTTTTGTAAAGAGGTCTTTTGAAACCCCCTCAATTCTATATAACGCAGCAATATGGAAAACTACATCAAATCCCTTTAGTTTACCTTTTAATGAATCGGGGTCTGCGAGATCTCCTGTTATCTTTTTCACACCGAGTTTTTCAAGTTTCTTTATCTCCTTCCCTTCTCTTACAAGTGCAGTAACATCATATTTTTTTTCAACAAGAGCCTTGCATAAGTAGCTTCCTGTAAACCCTGTTGCGCCTGTTACAAATACTTTTTTCATTCGTTGTTCTCCATCTTCAGAAGTTTTTCAGTATCACTCTTCTCCTTAGCCCACCATTTTTTATCTCCGGTGAAAATAGGTCTCAATTTTTCAATTGAATCAAGAGCTCTCTTTGGATTTTCACCAAGGCTTGTCCTCCGGAGGATAAGATCTGAAAGGTGAAGCACAGATTCTTCCTCAACTATTTTTTTCAGTTTGATCAAGCTTTCCTCATTGACATTCTGATCATATTTAAATGAAATATCACCATGATCTTCTTCAATATTAAAGATCGATTCGTAGCCTGAAGGTTTCCTGTCAGGGAATATTTTTTTAATGGTTTTATCGGCAACAAGTCTTGATGTTGTGAATTTTACCCCGGTAATACTATATAATCCGGCCGGCCCTCCATTGGTGGAGTGATCAATAGTTACAGGCTTTTTTGAAAGTTTCCCCGATTCTGAAGCCGGGAGGATACCTGCATAGATCTTCAATATATCCTTCTTCTTCAGATCAATTCCGGGTATTGCAGTGTTCATATCATCGATGAACTTATTGATCTCTTTTCCCGGAACCTTCACATTATTTTTTATATCATCCACTACGATCTCACCTGTTCCGACAAGTAACCGTCCTTTCCAGGGGTGGAAGAAATAAGTATGTCCATGGCCTCTTTTCGGGGTTAAGCCCAGTGCACAATCTGAAAGGGCTTTCCTGTCGAATAATATATTCCATAACATCAGGTTTTTTTTAAACAATTCAGGAAAGTCTTTGTCGAAATTTGTGGATATTTCTCTGCTCCAGGGACCACCTGCATTGATAACAACGTCACCGGAGAATGTAATTTTTTCCCCATTTTCAACATCTACACATTTCACACCCTTTACTTTATTATTTTCGGTTTTGAGTTCTTTAACCTCAACATAGTTGAGAGGAACTGATCCCAGGTCCACACTTTTGCGAAGAACAGACATGATAAGCCTCTGGAATTCCTCAATATTTGCATCGAACCAGAGTGCGCTCCCTTTAAGCCCTTTCGTATCAACTCCTTCGAACATTTCGACTGTTTTTTCCCTGGAGAGTATTTTTCCGCCCGGAAGTTTTTTGTCTTTTGTGATCCCCATATTCCTGTTAATTGAGAACAGGTCATTAAGCATCAGGGCACCCCTCATCACACTATTTCTTTTCAGGCCGTTCCCGTAAAGAGGCATTATGCAGGACATTGGGCTGACATATTCAGGGAAATATTTAACAAACCATTTCCTTTCATTAACTGATTCACGAAACCTTACCAGGTCCAATGATTGAAGATATCTCAGTCCGCCATGTACTGTTTTCAGATGATTAAGTGTGGTGGCGCCTCCAAAGTCATTCTTTTCAAGTAATAAGGTTTTTATATTTCTTCTGGATGCTTCCAGAAGAAGCATGATCCCGTAGATCCCGCCTCCTGTAATAATGAGTTCAAAGTTCTCTTTTTCAGCTTTCCCAATATCTCTAATGATCTTACCCATTGAATGCTCCTTTCTGAATCTATCTCTTTTTCACAAGTTGTGCTGGAACTCCGAGTGACACTGTGTATGGTTTTATCCTTTTATGTACGAGTGTTGCGGCTCCTATTACTGCACCTGTCCCAATCTTTACTCCGTCCAGTATTGTTGAGGAAGCACCAACCCAGACATCATCTTCGATAATGATCCCCCCTTTTGAGGTGGAGGGTTGTTTCCAGATCGGGATATCTTTTCTATCAATACTATGATTCCCACCTGCGATCATATAAAGTTTTCCGGAAGTGAAAACATATTTCCCGATAGTTATTGAACTTTCAGAAATTATTATATTGTCAGGGCCGATGTTAGAATAATCGTCAATTTGAATATCTCCGCCCTTGCAGGAGATCACAGAGTTTCTGCCTATCAGAACATTATTTCCTATTACTATACCTTTATTTCCTTTTCCTTTTGCATCGATCACAGAATTATCATCGAATACAACATTATCTCCGATAGAGATTTTTTTTGGATGACGGATCGTCATGTTTCTTCCGAATACGACCCCTTTCCCTGTTTTACCGAATAGCTTCTTAAAGAAGATCTTTCTTAACACAAATCCTGCTGCACCCGGAAAAGAGGTAAAGAGAGTTATTATAAGTTCATATTTGAGGAAGTAGAAAAAAGAGACTTTACCGGGGAAGATTTCTTTGTACTTTGTGAAAGCGCTTTTCTTTTCATCCAGGATATCTTTCTGTCCGCCTATGAACCCTGTATTATTCTCTTTCATTAAACCGATTTTATACCAATTTCCTTACTAATTCAATATTGTTAGATTTTGTATTACATGGAATTACTGCTTTTTTTAATATTACATACCCATATTTTTTCATACATTGTATAATTAATATGGAAACAATCTTATGGAAGAAATGGTCAGAACAATTGAAGATATTGAAAAACAGATAAATGATTCTCCTGCAATACTCATTTACGTTTCAACAGAGGGGTGTAATGTGTGTCGGGAACTGAAGCCGAAGATGAAGATCATCAATTGAATGACGGAAGATGCCCCTTTCAACTATCTTGAATAGTAAGAAAGGGACTCAAGGGCAGATTGACTTTTAACCCCTCAGACATTATAATTTTTCCACTATAAATTACTCTTAGGGGAATCAATGAAGAGACCAATTTTTGCTTTTCTTTTGTTTTCATTTCTTTTGTACGGGATTTTATCTGCAGGTATTCCTGTATCGAAAATAGAAAATAGAATTGAGAAGATCGGCCGATTAAAATTTAAGAATTCTGTAGAGTTCAAGCATCTGTCCAGCAACTCATTTAGAGAGTACCTCGGAAATTATTTTGCTAAAACTTATCCATCCGAGATTTCAGAAAAAGAGACCCGATTCCTTTCTTTAATGGGATTTCTAAAATCTGAAAGATCTGTAAACAAACTTCGAAGAAGGCTGCTGGAGAACAATGCTGGCGGACTTTATGATGAGAAGAGCAAGCAGTTGATTATCATAAGTGATCATATGAATTCAGATCCGGTTTACCAATTGATATTTGTTCATGAGCTCAGACATGCTCTCCAGGATCAGCACTATAATATTTCTAACCTTCTGGGGACTCGATCCGATTTCGATGATAGAAAGCTTGCAGTTACAGCAGCTCTTGAAGGGGATGCGATGCTCCTTATGACGCAATATGCCGAGAAATTCACCCCGTTCCCAGTCTCACCGGAGCTCAGCCTTTCCGGATATAATTCAGATGCATTGCTTTCTTTTTCACCGATTAAATTTTCGCATAACCTTGACGATCTGCCATCTGTTATAAAATATCATCTCACAATGCCCTATATCAATGGATTGAAATTTGTTTTCAATATTTTCAAAAAGGGTAAATGGAAAAGTGTTAATAATATATTGAAGGATCCGCCGGTCTCAACTGAACAAATTCTTCATCCTGAAAAATATCTTAAAAAGGAACTTCCTGTAGATTCAGAACCGGTTTATAAACCTGAAGGGTATGAATTGTACCATTCAGGGGTCATTGGAGAATATTTGCTGAATATACTGCTTATGGAGAAGAACAATTATAAAGACGTTGCGTCAGGATGGGGCGGAGATACCTTTAAGCTTTACAGGAAAGAGGACTCTTATGTGCTTATATGGAAATCGAAATGGGATAAAGAAGAATTCTGTGAAAGGTTCGTTACCGATTTTCGTCTTTTTACAGAAAGTGCGTTCGGGATCAGTTACAAGGAAGGTAATGTGAAAGGGAACCCTTTTGTTGCGGGAAGAAATGAAGGGCAATACCTTTTCATAAGAAACTTTGGGAAAACTATGTTCTATATGAAGACTAATAACAGAAAAGTGATGAATAATTTTATCAATGGAGGATATTATGATTAGTGCTACGCAAATAAGGAAGGGGATGATAATTCGTCTGGAGGACAAGTTGTTTCGTGTTGAAGATATGAAGCACATAACACCGGGAAAGGGGAATGCGATTGTACAGACCAAAATAAGGGATCTGAATGATATGTCAATAAGAGATTTTAGGTTCAGGTCTGCGGAAAAGATAGACCGTGTGGTCCTTGATCAAAAAGAATTATCTTTTTCCTATAAAGATGGAGATCAGTATTATTTTATGGATAGTGAAACATATGAACAGATAGGACTGAGCTCAGAGTTTCTGGGAGATGTAATAGTTTATCTGGTTGAGGGTGTGACCTATTCTATGGAATCTTTCGAGGAAAAGCCGATGAACATCGCTCCTCCGATGACTATGGAGTTTGAAGTTGTAGAATGTGAACAATCGATGAAAGGGGCAACAGTACAGTCTTCATATAAGCCTGCAAAGTTAAGTAATGAAATGGAGGTAATGGTCCCTCCATTTGTTGATACAGGTATGGTTATTAAAG
>DBOL01000078.1 GCA_002299555.1 Candidatus Aminicenantes bacterium UBA647 | reverse complement strand
CAACTATTTTTATTACTTTTTCTTCTCTGCCCACTTTTGTCAGCAACATCGGAATGAAAATAAATGCCGCCATTAACGCAGGTGTCAGGATTGTTGCGATTATAAATGATTTCTTTTTTACTATCTGTTTATATTCTCTTAGTATTATAGCTACGATCTTCATTTTATTCTCCGGTTCCTCTGGATTCGCCAGATGCATTCCTTATAAAAATATTGTTCAGCGAAGGTTCTGAAAGTGTAAAGCTATTTAATGATATTTTAGATATCAGATCTTTTAGCAATTTATCCTTGTCTTTTATATCATTTAGTTCTATCTCCATTTCTTTCCCATAATCTTTAAATCCCTTGATATATTTTAATGAAGAGACAAATTCTCCATTGCCCTCATAATTGATCTTTATAAACTTTTTTCCATATTTTGATTTTACATCGCTAAGAATTCCATCGAGCACTTTTTTCCCTTTGCTTATCATGACAATAGAATCTACTATTTTTTCAGCATAATCCATAAGATGAGTGGAGAATATTATGGTGATCCCCTCTCTCTTCATCTCGAGGATGAGATCTTTTACAAGTTCTATATTTATCGGATCAAGACCTGAGAATGGTTCGTCAAGGATGAGTAGGTCGGGGGAGTGAATAATTGTTGTGATTATCTGAAGTTTCTGAGCCATCCCTTTTGACAATTCCTCTATCTTTTTATCGTAATAATCGAGGAGATCAAACTTTTTCAAAAGCTCCTCCCCCCTTTTTTTTATATCATTTGACTGCATCCCTTTAAGCTTCCCGAAAAACTGGAGTGTTTCAGACACTTTCATCTTTCTGTAAAGGCCTCTCTCTTCAGGGAGATATCCTATTCTGTCCTTAAGTCTCTCGTTGAATTGTTCGCCCATAATTTTAATTTCACCACTATCGGGAGCAATAATATTCATCATCATCCTGATGGCTGTCGTTTTCCCTGCTCCATTAGGCCCAAGGAGTCCCAGAATCTCGCCTTTATTTAATGTCATTGAAACATTGTCGACTGCTCTTTTGCCATCAAAATCTTTTACAAGGTCTTTAAGTTCCAGCATAGAATTGTCCATTGTCCCTCCGAATTTGAGAAAATTTTATGATCCCCTATTTTACCATACAAGCAGGCTATCTCTAAATCCCGGAACTCTTGACACTCTTGAACTCATCAGTGATCTCTTTTGATGGTTTTTTGTCAAGAAGACTTGCTATTACTATTGCAATAGTGGAAATAAAGAATCCCGGCACGATCTCATAAAGATCGAAAATCCCACCTGTAAGGTTTTTCCAGATCAAAACAGAAATTCCACCAGTAAAGATCCCGGCAATAGCACCATAAGATGTCATGCGAATCCAGAAAAGTGAGAGAATGATAACAGGTCCGAATGTTGCACCGAAGCCTGCCCAGGCATATGCAACCAGTTCGAGAACACTACTCTCCGGATTCAAAGCAATAAAAAATGCAATTATCGCGACTATTACAACTGATATACGGCTTACCCATACGAGTTCCCTGTCTCCCGGGGTTTTTTTCAGTACAATTCTGTACAGGTCTTCTGTTATTGCCGAAGAGGTTACCAGTAATTGAGAATCGGCTGTGCTCATAACTGCAGCAAGAATAGCCGCAAGGAGAATGCCGCCGACAAGAGGGGTTGTCAGTTGATTTACAAGTACCATAAAAACAGTTTCGGATGCAGCTTTCCCAACCAAAGGGCTATTGGTAAGAAGTGCTCGTCCTACAATGCCCACAATGACCGCAGCAGATAAACTTATTGTTACCCATCCCATTGCTATTCTGCGAGCCTTTTTAACTTTATCGGAAGAGCTGATCGCCATAAATCTTGCAAGAATGTGGGGCTGTCCGAAATAACCAAATCCCCATGCAACCAGAGACAGGACAGGAATAAACTTCAGGTTTTCTCCTGTGGTAGTAGTAAATAAGTTGAGAAGTTCAGGATTAATCCCGTTTATTTTTGATATAGTTTGATCAAATCCGCCCAATGCTGAAACTCCAAGAATGGGGATGATTATTATTGCGAAGAACATGAGCATTCCCTGGAAAAAATCGGTCCAGCTTACTGCCATAAAACCACCAAGGAATGTGTAGCCGATTATAACAAAAACACCTATTGATAGTGCAAAAATGTATGGGATGTTGAAAACAGTGTTGAATAATTTTGCCCCTGCGACGAAACCGGATGATGTGTAAAGGAGAAAAAATATAATTATAAAAAAAGCGGATAGTATCCTGAGGATCCCAGTTTTATCCCTGAATCGATTTTCAAAAAATACCGGGAGCGTGATCGAATTTCCTGCGATCTGAGTGTATTTCCTTAACCTTTTTGCGATAAATCTCCAATTAAGATACGTTCCTATCAGGAGTCCAAAAGCGATCCATGCAGCTTCAAGGCCGGCAAGATATGCATAGCCGGGCAGCCCCAGCAGAAGCCAACCGCTCATGTCGGATGCCTGAGCGCTTAATGATGTTACCCATGCATTAAGTCCCCTTCCCCCTAAAACATAATCAGATAAATTTTTTGTCCTGTTGTAAAAATGCCACCCTATACCCATCATAAAGATCAGGTAGATGGCGAACGAAATAAATGTTCCTGCACTTGCTCCTGACATGGCTATTCTCCGGATTTGATTTAAAATTCATAATAAACAGTACAGCAAAATATATCAAGCAAAAAGTATTCTGCGATATCAAGTAAAAGTGCCTGTCCCCATTTAGATCAACAATAGCCCGAAATCAAAATTGAAGTATTAATCCAGAATCAAAAGGGCCCTTTTGTAACTAGACACAGCATAAAATAGCAAACTGATTATATAAACTATCTTTAACAAAAAGTGGAGAAAATCCAAAGTGGAACTGAATGTTCTCAAAAAATAGTTATATTTAAACTATATAAAATGAATAAATCCACTGTTGCTTGTTGACTCGGACGGGTTCTTGAATTAAAATAGTACATTTTGTTAAAGGAGGTTCCAATTCTAGTAATTTTTAATATGTAAAATATGTTGAAAATATATTTAAGATATGTTATTGTTTAATTCCTGGGAGGGGATATGAAAAAAATATTATTTGTAGCAACTTTGATTTTCTTTGTTTTAGTAAGTGTAAACGCTTCGGTTAAAATGATTGCAATTTCGAGTGAATTGGAATCCTTGACAATCAATTGTCATACTGACTATTCAATCATTATTGAATTCCCTAAAAATATCATTATTGAGAAAATAGTGAAAGAAGGAGTATCAACATCGCAATGGTCGGTTGATCACGACCTCAATCTTTTGTGGGCTCAACCGGCAAAAATAGACATTGCAGATTGCGTTGTGATTGTTCAAACAGATAAGTATGATCATGTTAAGCTGAGATTCAGAGTTGAAAAAGATCCGAAAGAACTGACACACACAATAGTTCTGAAGGAAAGTGTATTTAGAAAAAAGAGAAAATTTTTAGATGTCGACAAGAATGAAACCTTTGTTAAGCAGGAAAACGTGAAAATTGAATCTGAAAATGAGCAACTCAGGTCAAAACAAAAAGTTTCAGATGTTAAAGATCGGAGTAATGTTCTTTTGGAGGAATCATCCGGAAATGTCAAAAAGAAAGTTGAAGAAGAGAAAAATTATGATGTTCTTGAAGAAACAAATATAAAACGATCATTTGATTTTGATACATTTGTTTCTCTTTCAGGAGGAACACAAAGTTTTGGTGATTCTTCATTTATGATGGAGGGGGAGGTTATAGTAGCTGCTAAAGATGAAAGAGGTTTTTTCTTTCAGGGTGCTGGAAAAACTCTTATAAACAATATGATCAAGCAGTATGGTTTTTCTTTTGGTGTAGGATTCGAACCGAACCAACTTGGAGTTTTTCTGTTTGGTGATGTTATTTCTCATAAATTTGGTGAAGAATTTAATTCTACGAATCACCTGCAAATACGTCCTTCGATCCGTTACCGTCTTTCTGACAAAATTCATGTTGCTGGGTTTTTCGCATTACCAATAGGATCATGGCAGTATACCGGTGTTGAAGTAACAGGAAATTCAGGGTTCGGTTATTATAATAAATCTTTATCTCATGCAGGACTCGACCTTTCTGCTTATCTTAAGAAAATGTTTGTTGATATACGTGTTTTGATTACGGAGGGGTCTGCCTTCGGGATCGACCTTAAAGCAGGATATGAGATCATCAGGCAGATATTTGTAACAGTAAATTATATATATCAAACTTCCGGCAATTATGAATATCTGGATGGAATTTCTAATACAAGCAGAATTAGTGTTGGTGTTACATTCAATATGCGGAACTTCGAAAAGAGATCAAAAGACAGGCTTATATTCAGGCCGGATTATCCAATGATAGTGGTAGCTGAAAAAGAGTTGGATGAATCACAAAAATCACCTGAGATTATTTTAGAAGCTGATCCGACATCCGGATATGCACCTCTTAATGTAAGTTATAAAGCTTCTCCTTCAGGATTTGATGGGAATGTAGCTATGATCTGGTATTTCAACACAACTTATTCAACTCCAAATGATCATACTGCGCCAACTTTTGAATATAGTAATCCTGGATCTTACCAGGCCTGGGTAGAGGGTACTGATGAAAAGGGGCAATATGCAAAATCAAATGTAATAATAATATCTGTATGGGATATTGACTCGACAAATATCCACACAATAAGTTCATCCGTAAGGTCAGGAGAGGGATCAATAGATCCACTCGGAGATATTGTTGTAGGAAATGAAGCAGATCAAAAATTTGTAATTTCTCCGGCAGAAGGGTGGTTCATTAAAAATGTATATTGTGACGGTAGTTCTGTTGGGAGTGTTTCTGAATATGAATTTATAAGGGTATGCAATGATCATTCTATTGAAGTTGAATTTTCTGAAACAGCTCCAACGACCCATACGATCACTGTATCGGTCAAAAACAATCAATATGGTTCCATTTCTCCTGGAACTACTCAGGTAGAACATGGGTCGGATATTTCATTTGTTTTCACACCGGAAGATAATAACAAACAAGTAATAAGATATTGGGTGAACGGTCAGCAATTTAATGAGGAAGATATTGCAGAATACTCTTTCAAAAATGTAACTTCTGATCAAACACTTGAGGTAGAATTTGACTGGATATATTACGACGTTAGAGTAACATTGAGTTTCGCAGGTGATAGTGGTGCTTCAGGTCACATCGATCCAGGTGTGGGAACTTTTACTCAAAAAGCAGGAACAAGTGCAACATTTAATTTTATTGCTGACAATGCTTATACAATAGTAACTTCTATAAGAGTAAACGGGAACAATAAAGCTATTGCAGATCATTTCAAGTTCACTGCTTTAGATCGTGATTATAATCTTGATGTTGTTATGGAAAGGCCTATATACCAGCTTGATGTCGATGTTTCAGGTTGTGCTGTTGATATTAACTGTACTACACATGCAGGTTCAGGGCCAGGAACTTATAATGTAAGGGCAGGTGATGATATAAGGTTCACTTTTACTCCTCTAGGCACAGATTATTATTTTCTTGGAGTGCAAGATGATGGATCTTTCTCTGCCGGAGCAATGCCTTCATCTTATACATTTAGAAATGTTACCAGACCTGGCAATTGGGCTAAGGTGAAGTGTGCAACCACTCCGGAGATGCCCCCATTTTAAACTAAAGCAGTCTCTATAAATCTCTTATAAATATAAAAATGCCTCCCGGGAAACCGGGGGGCTTTTTTATTTCATAATTCTCTTTATTAATTCCAAACAATTCTAAAACCTATATGAACTTTATCAGAAGAGTGTAAGTAATCTCTGTTAGAAGCTCTAGGATCATTTGTGTTTGCCCTTGCACCTCTGATTACATATTTTGATGATGTTCCCGGAGCAGGGCCTTGTGGATTTTCGTATGGTGATAATTTATAATAATTGTCTTGATAAAAATCTTTACATATTTCTGAAACATTTCCTCCCATATCCATGACACCGTAGGGAGAAATATCAAGGGGGTAGCTGCCTACATTAGTTGGCCATACTACACAATAATTGAAATTTAGAATTGAACAGTCCGGGGGATTGTTGCCCCAGGGATAAATGCGTTGATCTGTTCCTCTGGCTGCTTTTTCCCATTGAGCTTCTGTAGGAAGATCTATATCCTTGTTTGTGTATTTTTTTAACCATGAATTAAATATTTCAATGTTTTCTCTGGATGTTACAGCAGGATGTGAACCGGTACTTTCAAGTGATCGATCAAGGATTTCCGGATGTATATCTAAGAATTTTTGATATTGTTTTGCAGTTATTTCATACTTTGAGATCTTATAAGAATCCAAATAAACTTTATGTACTGGAAGTTCATCTCTTGAACCCATTCCATGATTGTCTCCCATTTTAAACTCACCGGCTGGTACATCGATCCATTCTATACTGTCAAAAACTTCTTTAGCATATTTTTCTTTTAGATCCGGGCTTTCTCCTTCGGATTTCTTTTTCAGTAAGATTATCACTGCAGCAGCAATCCCAATAACACCTAGTACTGCAAGAAAAGGAAATTTTTTTCTTCTTTTTCTTTTCCCTACTTGTTCATAAACCCTTCTTCCGTTTATTATTTTCCCATATAAAGTAGATCTGAATATCTCTAACTTTGAAAAATCAACATCTTCAATAACCGGATTGTCAAGAAGCATATCTCCTAACAAATAATTTTCTACTGCCTTATCTTTATCTTTCAACTTTTCATAAGCTGCTCCAAGAAGAAGAAAAAGTTTCCCTCGTATCTGACTGTGTTCATCTGAGATTTCATTTAAGAGTTTTTCTGATTCCGATACAACCTGGTTATAATTTTTGTTATTATATTGTTTTATAAGTGCCTGTAATTGATTTTCATGATTATTCATAAAAGCTTCAGCTTCAATTCCTGTCTGAAAAATGATCAGGCTCAAAAATATTGCTATCAATGTGTTGAGGTTTCTTATAGATCTCATTTAAAATTCTCCCTGGATGTGATTAAGCAAAAATCCCCCTTCGATTTGCCTGAGGGGGATTTTTATATTTGTGATTAAAAGTTTTATTTTACAACCGGTGTTATAAATGCCGGAATTTCTGAGTATGCATGATTTCTATCATATACTCCAACAGAATATTCGAAAAGTTCTTTTGAGCGAAATTCATAATTTTTGGTTTCCGGATCAACCCTATCTATAATTTCTACTTCACCATTATTTCTTTGATAAATAATATATTTGGAAACTCTATTGTCTTTTGATGGTGTTTCTAGCCATGATAACTTGACTATATGTTCTGACAAAAAAACACTTCTATTAAGAGAAGCTTTTGCTGAAATGTTTGTTGGGGGAAGTGCTACCGGTAATTTGTATCCAATATAGGGATATATGTTAATTGCCATTATTTGGGGATGAATGTCTGGATAGCCGTCAATATTATCCATTGTATAATATCCGTTCAAACCTCCCCCTCTATTTATATGGACTTCTTTTCTATTATTATCTATTCTGTATCCGTCTATAACCACTTCGTGTCCACCTGTCCCCCAAATACTATAATCAACCGGCCACCCATTATCAATTTGATTTTTCGCTATATTAAACCATTTATCAATATTGTTGTAATCACCGTAGTACACTATTTGTAGGTCTGAAGAATACAAAAAATGTTTAACAAGATTATCATAGTGAGTGTGAAACGTCCCTGTTCCATAAAACCCATATTTTGAATGTAAGGCAACTCCGATATCAAACATTAGTGTAGCAACTGCGTCTTTTTCTTGGTCTGTTCTTTCATCGTTATTGTAGCTATCTCGCATATTCCACCATTCATACTCTTTATCAAAATTAGTTGTTAAAGTTTGTTTTGAGTAATTGTCATAATAAGTCTCGGTCCCTGATCCACGTAAAGGCCATTCATAAAAATTAAAAATTTGTGCGATAGCATTGGGAACACATCCGGTCATAGTTAATTCACCTTCGACTATAGGACAAAAAGCATTATATGGATCACCTTGTCCCCATGCAGTATATAGCAGTGGTTCTACAGACTCTACTGCTGCATTTAAGGAGCTGAGAGTGTCTTCATTTGTTTCTTCCCGGAGATAGTGCCTGAAATTCTTCATATTTCGGCTTTTAAAGCTCTTTTCCGGGACAAGTTTACCAATGTTTACTCTTTTTATTATCTCTTTGTTACCGTCAAATATGACATCCTGGACAAACAACCCTGTTTTATCAAAGTTATTTGAAAGAGTGTAAAATTTGATTGGAGGAAGATAATCTTGCGGTGATATAATCACGAATCCTTTTGGATATAGATCGAACACATATGCAACGATTATATTTTCTCTGAAGATCTCCCGGCCATCAGATATCCGGACCTGATCATTGAAATTTTCCTCAAGGTCAAATGTCCAGTTCTCCGCAACTATCTGAGCTTCATTAAAAGTGATCTGTTTTGGAAATACAATTTGAGTTAACACAAACATAGTAAGTAATATTATTTTTGTTGCTTTCATTTTTCTCCCCGAATGCAGTATTTTATAAAATGCAGTGGGACTAATCAAGAAAAAATTTTCTTTTAAATTATTTTTTTGAATAAACTAAAAGGGGACAGGCACTTTTTTCATAAAAGTGTTGAATATATATATAATGTAGCATATATTTATATTTGGGGGTTTTAGAATGGCGAGACTTAGAAGACTGAAAATTAAAGGATCAGATGCTTATTATCACGTTATGTCAAGAACTGTCGGGCAGGAATTTCTCCTTCGTAATAATGAAAAGGATAAATTTGTTGAAATATTAGAGGATTTGTCAAATCTGTTCTTTGTTAAGGTAATTGGATTTTCCGTAATGAGTAACCACTTCCATTTATTAATAAAAATGGAGTCTGTTCAGCATTTTGATAATGAAATAATAACAAACAGGATGAGAGATTATTATAATAGAGAATTCATTCTCTCAAATGCTGAAATATACAAATTGAAGGAAAAATTGGGAGATATTTCTGAGTATATGAAGCTTCTCAAGCAAAAATTTGCATTATGGTACAACAAGCAAAATAATCGTAAAGGGCACTTTTGGTCTGACAGGTTCAAATCTGTCTTAATTGAAAATGGAGAAAGTTTGTTAAATTGTTTAGCATACATTGATCTTAATTCAGTAAGAGCGGATATAACTACCTATCCTGAAGATTACAAATGGAGCAGTATTTCTTATAGAATAAAAAATTATGATCAAATTTTTTTTTTAAGTATGGATGGCATAAGTGATATTTCAAAGGCAAACTCGATTAAAGGATACTTGGATTACCTCTATTTTACCGGAGATATTCAAAATTTTAGTCCGAATAGCAGAATGATCAAGGAGAAAATAGATTCTTATTTAATTCAGCCTGGCATATTCAGATCTAAAGCAAATATATTTTCTAATAGTATAGTTTTAGGGTCATATAGTTTTGTACAGGATTCCTATGAAAAATTTGGGGAATCAATTCTTATAAAAAAGAGCAAAAGGATATATAAAACAGATTTTTCTAATAAAATATTTTCAGTACGACGAAAATATGAGTCAAAATCTATTTGAAATATTTTAAATCTTCGTAATCCAGAACTTCTTGGTGGTAGTTTATTCTAAAACCAAAATTCTTAGATTGTTTTGTATATTGAAGTTAAAATTTAATAGTTTTCCTGCAATATTGACTCATTTATCTTAATAATGTTAAGTATCTATCCTGAAAATCCTGGGAAGCAGAAAAGGTGCCTGTCCCCTTTTGGGAAATTTGTGTAATTGTTATTTTTTATTTTTTTTTAACTAATATATTGCTTTTTTTTGTTTTTATTCTTAGAATAACATTACTATTTGAGAGGTGGTAAGTGTTAAAGAAACTTAGAGCTTTAATGCTTTCAGGAAATGATCTTGCAGATCATTTTGAAAAGAAAGGCGACCTGAATAAAGCTTATAAAGAATATCTGAAGCTTGATAATTATAAAAAAGCAGCAAAAGTTCTGGAAAAAATGAGTGACTGGCATAATGCTGCAAATATTTACATTGAACATAATGAAATTGATCTCGCAAGAAGGGCAATAGAGAATTGTTTCAACAGAGGAAAGAGTTGGGAATCATTTGAGCCATCAAATGGTAATAAACTAACTATTGAGGAATGGCTGAAAGATCATAATCAGACACAGCGGTTTGTCAGGTATGTACATAACACGAAAAAACTCAGCCCAAATGGAATTCCTTTAATCATTGTTCTTGCTAAGAAATTAGAAAAGATTGAAGAGTACAAGAATGCAGCTCAACTTTTTAACAATGGATATTTTCTTGTAAATAAAAATGTTACTAGTAAAAAGCTTATCAGGCACGAGGAGTGGCTTCTTAAGGCTGCTGAGTGTTATTCTAAGATCGGTAGATATGATGAGTCCGGTGAATGTTTGAAAAAACTTTTAGTAACAGAAGTAGAGATTGGTACTGAATTCTCAGAGGGATATAAAGAAAATCCTTACAGGAATTATAAAATGATGTTGGAAAAAGCAAGAGAATATAAATCTCTCCCTGAATTACTTGAACTCATTGAAGATTTCGATCCTTTTAATATCTCATATTTCCTCTTAAAAATGAGTGAGATAGAATTGTCAAAAGGACATTTTTTCAAATATTTCGGAAGTGTGGTTAAAAAAAATCTAACTGAGCAGGAAAGAGATGTAAGAAATGAAAAAATAAGCTATTGCCTTAATCAATACATTGTTTATCATAGGGAGAGAAAAGAATATTTGATGGCGGCTGAGATAGCACTATTAAATTCACAGAAAAAAATTGCTTCAGATCTTTACAAATTGGCAACTGCTGCAAATGAAATTGGGAAAAAAGAAGAAATAAGCCTGAAGAATATCAGAATGAAATATGAAAAAGGCAAAACAAATCCAAATCCACCTGAAAAAGCACATGGAGAGTCAGTACTAGATGTCGAATTAAAGTGCCACCACTGTAATGAGAAAGTTGAAAAAAACTGGGACTTTTGCCCTAATTGTGAAAAGACTCTTATGTTCAATATGTGTACTTGTGGTGAAAAGATCCAGTCTCATTGGAAAGTTTGCCCTGCATGTGGAAAGAGCATAAGTTAGAATCCCTCAATTAAAAAAATTCAAAATTAAGATACTTTTTTAGAATCTGAGTTGATGAAAGGTGTCTCACCCTCTTTTTAGGACTGGTGACTCCGTGTCCCCTTTTATCTACCGTCTCTAATTCAAATAGTGCCTGTCCCCATTTATCAATTTTGTTAAAGTCCGGAACCGGATGGGAATTTTTCTGAAATTGTGACCGGGAGCTTGCCTTTTGGTTTTGAACGACCGGAAAGGATAAAGAAAAGGGCTTCAATCTGAACATTTCTCGAACCATATGTTAGGATTGTCGTTCCTGCATTAGTATAATTTTCAGAAATATAAGGGCTGTTAGCACAAATAATAATAGAATCTTCCCTCAACTTAAAGATGTTCTCAATTAATAATTCCCTGGGTTTATCCAATACGCCACTCCAGGAATAATCGAAGATCAAAATGTGGTCAGCTTTAATGATCCTCTTTTTTTCACTTCCAGTTATCCGGAATTCACGTTCAGGCGAAAAACACTCAGCAAATGGGAAGAACCTGTTTGCAATTGATTTCAATATGTTCACACTTTCCCGGTTCTGTATATTTGCAAGGTGTATGTTTTGTGTAAGATCTATCATCAATATTGATCTATCTCTTTTCAGTGGAATCAGGCCATGATCATTTTTTAGAAGAGTGATCGATTCTCTGGCTATCTTCCTTTCAAGCCTGATCTTTTTTCTCAGATTTAGGGGCTTTTTCGGCTCTTCTATTGATGCTCTCTTCATATTCTTTTTCAGTTTCCAGATTCTTTCAAGAGAATTTTCAATTCGGCCTTCAGGGATTTCTTCCTCATCAATTTTTGATCTAATGAGTTCCAATAATTCTTTCTGCAGGGGAAGGGAATGACTTACAATTGAAACATCAACAGTAGATTTAATGATTCCTTCAATAATATCCTGCGAGCTGAAATTATTTTTAACAGCATCCATCTCCAGACAATCTGAGAAAAGTACGCCTTTAAAATTAAGTGATTTTCTTAGGATATCTCCGGTTATGACAGGACAAAATGTAGAAATTTCTCTTGAAATTAATGGGAAGTGGACATGTGCTGTCATCAAAGAGTCTATACCTCTATCTATCAGTTTTTTAAAAGGGTGAAGATTGATCTCTGACATAAACTTGTCATCTATTGTCGATTCCGGAATCTCGCTATGTGAATCTTTGACAGTATGGCCATGGCCCGGGAAATGTTTCCCGCATCCCAGTATCTTTTTCTTTTTTAAGCCCAGAAAAAATTCATATCCGTATTCAGCTACCACAGCCGGATCATCAGAAAAAGATCTGATTCCGATAACCGGATTTTCTTTATGGGAATTAACATCCAGAACAGGAGCAAAAACGCCATCTATTCCCAACGCTCTCATCTCTGTCCCGATTATTGACCCGGCTCGCCTTGCATTTCTCTTCTTACCTGTTGCAGCTAATCCCATGTGAGATATTATTGTACTTCCATCCTCTCCAAGCCGAACAATTGGGCCTCCCTCCTGATCAATAAAGATAAAAGGAGGAGGGTCACACATGCTGTGAATTTCAGAAGTTAATTTTGTGAACTGATAATTAGATTTGAAATTCCTTGAGAAAAGGATAATGAACCCAATATTATTTGAGTGAATAAATTTTTTTTCTTCAGACGAAAGGGATTCACCTTTGATCCCTATCATAAACAATTGGCCAACTCTGTTGTTCAAATCAGGCAGGCGGGATTTTTTCATCAGACTATTTCACTGAATTTATTTTATATCTTTCTTGAACAGTCTCCTTTTTTTGTGCATTGAATGCTCAAAATATTTCCATTGACCGTGAATATTTGTGTTTGTTTCCAGTTCGGGATTCGATTCGACCCTTTTAAATCCCAATTCATTAGCTGCGCTGGCCATCTGAAGGATCATCATAAGGTCGATCCCCTTCCCTCTGTGACTCTTCCGTATTCCCGCAAGATAAAAATCCATTAATTCTTTTTGTTTTAATCCTCTCAGAAGGTGAAACCATCCGAACGGTAATAATTTTCCTTTGGCCTTTTGTAAAGCTTTTGATAAACTCGGCAATGCGATTATAAATCCTACGACTTCATCACTTTCAGTTACTGCAACCTGGATCAAATCTTTCTCTACAAAGGAGAGATATTTTTTAATGTAATAATTAACCTGAACTTTACTCAACGGAACAGTCCCATAAAGATCTGCAAAAGCCTCTTCAAGAACTTCAAATATCTGTTCTGCCCAGTTCTTTATCAGATCTTTTCTGTTCTTAAACTTCAAAAGCCTGATCTTGCTCCTCTCTTTTAATCGTTCTGCAATCGCCAATAACTTTGGAGGCATCTCATCCATTGGTGGTATTATCGCCTTGAACTCAACCCAGTCTATCTCTTTTTCCATTCCGTTCTTTTCCATTAATTTTATGTAATAGGGGTGGTTGTAATAAACAGCTATTGTAGGGAGCTGATCAAATCCTTCGTACAGCATCCCTTCAGGATCAAGATCGGTAAAACCATGAGGTCCTGTAATTGTATTAAAACCGAGTTCTTTTGCCCATCCTTCGACAGCGGAAATAAGAGCATTAGCAACTTCCTGATCATCGATAGAATCAAACCAACCGAACCTTATATTTTTTGTTCCGTATTTTTTATTTGCGATCATACTGTTGATCCCGGCTATCCTTCCGGCAATCTCTCCATCCTTATAGGCAAGGAATAATTTTGAATCAGCAGATTCATAGGCCGGATTTTTGTTTTTGTTAAAAACTTCAAGCTCCTCCAGCATCAGAGGCGGGACCCAATACTTATTACCCTTGAAAATTTTGTAAGGAAGCTTTACAAAACTCTTCAGATCTTTTTTTGATTCAACAGTATTAATTTGTATGCTCATATTTTTTCCTCTTAAATTGATTATATAACAAAAAAAAACTAAAATTCAATAAGTTTAAGGAGACTTAAAGTGAAGTGCGTTAATTTATAAAAAAAAATGGAAATAACTTATCTGACAAAGAGCACACCTTTTCCTGACCCTGCAACTGCCGACAAAAGTGGATTGCTTGCCGTTGGCGGATCATTAACAAACGAAAGGTTGATAGAAGCATACTCGAAAGGTGTTTTCCCATGGTACTCAGAGGGGGATCCTGTTTTATGGTGGTCTCCAGACCCAAGGGTGTTATTATTCCCAGATGATCTTCATGTATCAGGAAAAATGAGGGGACTCATTAAAAAGGAAATGTTCAAAGTTACAATTGATAAAGAATTTGAAAGTGTTATCGAAAATTGTAGCGGTCCACGTAGAGATGGGGAAGGGACATGGATAACATCAGATATGAAAGAGTCATATATAAGTTTGTATCATAACGGTTTTGCCCATTCTGTAGAAGTATGGAAAGGTGAAGAATTGGCTGGAGGATTATACGGGATCTGCTTTGGCAAGATGTTTTTTGGAGAATCGATGTTTTCCAAAATATCGGATGCTTCAAAATTTGGATTTATCAAATTATCCCAGTATTTAAAGGAAAAAGAATTCCTTTTTATTGATTGCCAAATCGACTCTCAACACTTAAGATCTCTGGGGGCTGCTCCTGTAACCAGGGATAAATTCCTCGGGATACTTAGAAAAGGGTTGAAAAACAACAGGATAAGCAAAATGATTTTTCCGGACACTCTTTGAATCACTTCTTTATATTTGTCCCTTTATTTCCGCTAACACCCTTTATTATTGCTTTTTTTTAATGATTCTGATACTATCGGGCAATGGGAAAGATCAAAATAGTTTTCTCTGTTTTAACGATTATAATTTCGGTTTTCTTAATGGTCAGATCTCTGAGTTTTCAGCAAATACTTGATCCGGGGGAATATAAATCTCCTATATTTCAGATTATCGGAGTTTCAGAAAACGGCAAGCTGTTTAAAGATCTTTCGCTTGAGATTCCCCTGACTGTCAGCGATACATCATTCACAAAAAATCTTCGTGTTAAAACAGATTCACAAACTTCATTTGGACTGCTTTACAAAGGGAGCCTTTTCAATGTGCTTCCTGATTCATATATTTACTATCATCCCCGTAGAGAAGCTTTTAGTTTGATATCAGGTGAATTATATTGGGTGAAATCGACAAATTCCCCAATTCAAATTTATACTGAAGAAGATAAAAATCCTCTTACGATCTCATCTTCCGGACGGATGAAGAGGGGTCCGGATGGAAGTTTAACCATATGGAGCTATAAAGGTGGAAGTGTGCTGAAGGACAATGGAGACTTTATTGATATTCCCTCGGGACAAAGCCTCTTTATCAATTCAACTAATAAACAAACATTTTCAAAAATACCAAAGGCAACGACATATATATCTCCTGAAAAAAAGAGCGTTAAGATCAGCAAATTTACCGACTTTCTGGTAAAAATAGATTGGAAAACAGTGCCGGGGGTATCTGAATATAAGGTCAAACTTTATCCGTCTCCATTGAGGGAGACCATTCTTCTTGAGAAGATCGTTAGATTGAACAGGACAGGAGTGGATCTGGAAGAGCTTGAACAGAACAGAGAATTCTATTGGGAGATCATACCTATGAGTGAGGAGAAGGTTGAAGGTGAGCCTTCCAGGATGGGACAAATAAAACTTTTTGGTGTTCTGGTAAGCCAAGAGACTGACAGCCGGCCACCGGAACTTGCAATTACTTCATTGACCGTTAATGGTAATATGGTTCTGATCAGAGGCAATGCGGATATAAATTCGGAACTTTATGTAGATGATGTCTCTGTAAGAATTGATAGTAACGGAATATTTATTTATACAAAAAGGTATAAAACCCTTGGACTAAAAAAGATCATTTTTAGAATTGTCTCTCCTTCCGGGGTTGAATCAATTCAGACAAAGCAGGTGACGATCTATGAGGAATAGGGAGTAGGGAGCGGAATAATGAGTTTGTTAGCAAAATTCAGGGATTATCTGGGTGCAGACCTTGCGATTGATCTGGGGACAGCAAACACTCTGGTATATCGAAAGGGAAAAGGTATCGTTATAAGAGAGCCTTCAATTGTAGCAGTTATAAAAAGTACCGGCAAAATTCAGGCTATTGGAAAAGAGGCTAAAGAGATGTTAGGGAAAACACCCGGGAATATAATTGCGATAAGACCATTAAAGGATGGAGTTATTGCAGATTTTGACATAACCGAAAAAATGCTTGAACATTTTATAAAAAAAACCAGAGGGAACAGGAGCTTTTTTAAACCCAGAATTGTGATCGGGGTTCCATCTGAGATCACCCAGGTTGAAAGGAGGGCTGTGAAGGATGCGGCTCTAAGGGCCAGGGCAAGTGAAGTTATTCTGATTGAACAGGCAATGGCTGCAGCTATCGGAGCGGATCTTCCTATAACGGAAGCCGGTGGAAATATAATAGTAGATATTGGCGGAGGAACGACTGATGTTGCAGTAATATCCCTCTCTGGTATTGTAATTTCCAAATCGATCAGAACTGCCAGTAATGAGATGGATGAATCTATAATCGGGTATGTTAAGAAAAAATATAATTTGCTTATCGGTGAAAGAACTGCCGAGCAGATAAAGATCGAGATCGGGTCTGCTTACCCTCTTGACGAGAATCTGGAGATGGAGATCAAAGGGCGGGACCTCTCTCATGGAATTCCGAAAGTTATAACTGTTACTGATAATGAGATCAGGGAAGCACTCGAACCTGTGGTCAATCAGATTATTGAGGCGATCAGGGTCACTCTCGAGAAAACACCCCCGGAACTCGCAGCCGATATAGTTGACAGAGGCATTATTCTCGCAGGTGGCGGTGCCTTATTGAAAAATCTTGATAAAAGGCTCAGAGAAGAAACATCACTTGCAGTATTTACGGCCGAGGACCCTCTTACAAGTGTTGTAAAGGGGGCCGGGAGGATCCTTGAGAACCTGGATCTCCTGAAAAGGGTCGGACATAATTACTGATTAAACTCGCAGGACAAAACAAGTGGAAAGAGAAACGATTCGTTCTCAAAAAAAATTAACAGTATTTTTGTTGATCCTGTTCATTAATCTTATTCTGATCTCAAATAGCGTAGTTCTGAATAATAACAGATCAATTCTGCAGAATACTCTTCACCTCGCAGCATATCCTTTCCAGGCAGCCTTTATGAAGGGATCTGATTTCATTGCGGGAAAGCTCAGATCTTATGTGTTCTTAAAAAATACTTATAAGAACTTCATGGGATTAAAGAAAAAACAGTCAGTATTGAAATACGAAAACTATCTGTTGAAGAAAGCTCTTAACGATCTGGATTTTTCAGAAAAAGTGAAAAAAAAATTCAAGCAAGTTCTGATTGTAGATATTATATCAATCGATTCGGGTTTCCCGTATAGCGGTGCTATGATTAATAAAGGGTATTTCTCAGGTATCAAAAGGGACATGGTTGTAGTGAACATCGAAAACGAGCTGGTTGGGAAGATCGTTGAACCAATATCCATGTTTTCCTCTAAAGTAAGGTTCATTACAAATCCGATCGGGGGTGTTGGAGCTTATATCGAAAAAAATAAACTTGAAGGGTTGTTGAGGGGGCATAATACACATTCCTGTAGCTTTAATTATCTGATGGAGAACAAACCGGTTGGAACTGGTGATATCGTGATCACATCCGGTACAGATAGAATATATCCCCCATATTTAAAAATAGGAGAAGTTATAAGGACAGAGAAGAAAGTATTGATCCAGAATGTTGTTGTTAAACCTTATTTCATAAGTAGATCAATTAAGAAACTGATCGTGATAAATAATGACTAAAAGACAATTCCGTTTTTCATTGGCACTATTTCTTGTTCTGATGCAGATACTTATTAATTTGTACCTGAATGAGCTCAACATTAATATTGATTTTTTATTTCTTATCCTTATCTATGTTTCATCGAAAGGCAACTTTATGAAGTCTATGATGGCTGCAACTTTAATAGGATGGATGACAGATCTATTCAACAGCCAGATAATAGGTATCTTTGGATTTTCAAGAGTATTGATCGCATATATTATATTTGAGATAATCGTATTTATAGATTTTAAAAGACTCAGTTTTACATTTCTGTTTATATTTCTTTCTCTCTCTCTCTCAAATCTGGTTGCGAGTTTGTTCTTGCTGTTTATTAATGATTATGGACTAACTGTTGGAATGATCATTTATCAACCGCTTCTGACAGGAATGTTCGCTGTCATCCTAGTGAGTTCCGATAGGATCAAAGAGGCGATCAATGTTTATTGAGCAACGTCAGATTGATAGTAATGAAGAGAGACGGATCACTTTCACATCTAATATACTTATTACTCTTATTTTTGTTTTCCTTTTCTTCTCTTTTTGGAATCTTCAGGTTTTAAAGAAGGATCATTATTCCCTGCTTTCTACTCAAAATATTCTTAAGGAAGTTGAGATCAAAGCTCCCAGGGGAATTATAACAGACAGGAATGGAAAGATACTGGCAGAGAATCGCCTGAGTTTTAATCTTTTTATAATCAGAGAAAATGTGACAAATCTTGAGGAATCTGTTAAATCGGCATCAGAACTTACAGAGCTTTCTGTTGACATTATCAGAGAGAGGATTAGGGATTTTCGCAACTATCCCGGATTTTACAAGATACTCCTTAAGAGAGACCTGGATTTTAAGAAGGTTATCTTTATCGAAAGTCGTTCAGATATTTACCCTGAATTCACAATTGACCAGGAGCCGGCACGAAGATATCCATATGGAAGTTCAGCGTCACATGTTCTGGGTCATATGGCAGAACTTTCTCCTGATAAGTTTGAAGTCATGAAAAAAGAAGGATATGCATTGGGGGATATGGCCGGTGTTAGTGGAGTAGAAAAAAATTATGAATCAGAATTGAGAGGTGTTCGGGGTAGAAGGATGGTGATCAGAGATAATATCGGGCAGATAAAAAAAACACTTAACGTGGAAGAACCTGAGATAGGGGAAAGCCTTGTATTAACAATAGATATCAAACTTCAGGAATTCATTGAAGAATTGTATGGAGATTATAACGGTGCTACCGGTGTTGTCGACCTGAGTACAGGCGGTCTTGTTGCCATGGTAAGCAAGCCAAACTTTGATCCGGGATTCTTTTCGTCATCTTTTACAAACAAAGAGTGGTTGGCTTTGATCAACGATGATAAGAAGCCCCTTCACAACAAGTTCATTCAGGGGTTGTATTCACCCGGATCAACTTTCAAGATTGTAATGGCTATTGCCGGGTTGAACGAAGAAATTATAACAGCCCGCACCAGTACTACCTGTTATGGGAGCAGGAAAATTTATAACAGGGTTTTTCATTGCTGGAACAGGCGTGGGCATGGTTCAGTAAATCTTATTGAAGCTATACAGCATTCATGTAATATATATTTTTATCAGCTTGGGAAAAAGACAGATATAGATATTATTTCTGATTATGGAGTATTGCTGGGTTTAGGAAAACGAACCTTAATTGATCTACCCAACGAGAACAAAGGTTTACTCCCGTCCAGGAAGTGGAAACTTGAAAATCTTGGAGAAAAATGGTACCCGGGTGAGACAATCTCAGTCGCTATTGGAGGAGGGATGATAACATCGACTCCGGGACAATTATTGTCAATGATTAGTTTCGTTGCTCTTAGAGGGAAAAGACCACAGATCCACCTCATAAAGGAAATAAGAAGAGGCGGAGACAAACTGAAGGAATTCACACCTGTATTTGAGAAGGTTAATATTAGGGAGGAGATATTTGAAACGGTTATAGAAGGGTTATACAAAGCTGTAAATGAAGAAGGTACCGGAAGGGGCGCAATGGTGGAAGGGCTGGAGATTTGTGGTAAAACAGGAACGCAGTTGATACTTTCTCTGGAGAATCCTGATTACAAAAAACTTGTTAAATTGAGAAAATTCACGCCACATTCATGGTTTGTCTCATTTGCTCCTAGGAACAACCCTCGATATGCATCGGTGATATTTGTTGAGAATGGTGGAGATGCAGGAAGAATAGCCGCTCCAATAGCAGGAAAAATATACAGGAGGCTTTTCGAAAGTGAATGATTTCTTAAAGTTTTTTGACAAAATAACATTCATGATCTTGATCCTTCTGATTGCTACCGGAGCGATGCTTATTTTCAGTGCCGTCCAGGGAGGAGATAACAATTATTTCATAAAACACCTGATAAAAATTGCAATTTCCTTATTATTGTTCTCTGCAGTATTTATGATAAAAACTGAAACAATATTCAGGTGGAGTTTTGCTCTTTATATAATGTTAATAGTTATCCTTATTCTTCAACTTCTTACAGGAAAAATAATATCGGGGACAAAAAGCTGGATAAAAATGGGAGTCTTGTCGATTCAAGTGTCGGAATTCATCAAGATCCCATTGGCATTAATTTTATCAAGATATCTTGTAAAGATCCCTATCTTGAATTGGAGAACATTTGTCAGGGTTATAGCCATGGTTATAGTTCCGTTTGTACTCATTGCACTTCAGCCGGATATGGGTACAGCATTTATTCTCGTCTCGTTTATATTGTTCTCGATTCTATTGAGAAAGATAAAAATATCAATAGTTATCATCTCCCTTTTTGTTTTTGCTGCCGGATCTTATGGCATGTGGAATTATATGTTCAAACCATATCAAAAGGAGCGGATCATATCTTTTGCGAATCCATCAAAATACAGTAAATCATCCGGTTATCAGATCATTCAGTCAAGAATTGCATTTGGCTCGGGTGGGTTAACCGGGAAAGGATATATGAAAGGATCGCAATCACGATACAAATTTCTCCCCACCCGTCATACGGATTTTATTGCATCTGTTCTGGGGGAAGAGTTCGGTTTTTTGGGGACAAGTTTCCTTCTCCTTTTGTACTTGATACTTTTTTACAGACAGTTCAATTTCAGGGTTAGTTCAGGAGAGGAGTTTTATTTTATATATCTTTTCAGCGGTTTGATATTGTTCCAGTTTATTGTGAATATTTTAATGGTTACCGGTTTATTTCCAGTATTGGGAATACCATTACCATTTGTTTCCTATGGGGGATCGTCGATGCTTGCTTTCATGATCGGTGAGGGGATCATTTTTAAGATGAAGGTTGAAAATTTTTTGCAGCAGAAATAGTGTTTTTTAACATGAACAGAGAAAAAATAAATCAATTCATCCTAAAGTTAAAAAATCCTCAAATATATTCCGGAAAAGAGATAAATATAGTCAAAAATGAGTTTGATAATAAAAAGGTAAATGTTTGCCTTGTCTTCCCGGACACTTATGATATCGGGATGAGTCATCAGGGCATGAAGATACTTTATCATCTGCTTACTTCAAATAAAGAGGTTAACGTTGAAAGGGCGTTTCTTCCTGATAAAGATTCCATTGAATTGTTTAAAAATGAAGAAGTAGAATTGTTCTCACTGGAAAGTAAAACGCCACTTAAAAATTTTGATATGATAGGGTTCTCGATCCTGAGTGAGTTGAGTTATACGAATATTCTGCAGGTTATGGATCTCTCAGGTATTCCACTTTACACAAAAGAGAGGAATGGGGAATTCCCTCTGATCGTATCCGGCGGAATAACAGCTGCAGCAAACCCTGAACCGATAAGAAACTTTGTTGATATCTTTGCGATTGGAGACGGGGAGATTCTCTTCCCTGAAATAGTAAAAATACTCCTTATGAAGAAGAAGGAAAAGAAAAGAAGTCTTGAAAATTATAAAAACGTGGAGGGTTTGTATATCCCTTCGTTATTTAATGTAGAGAAGCAGGGGAAGTTCTTAATATCCGATACAAAGGGGAAAAAGGTTAGGAAGCAAGTTTTGAGCTCGATTGACTCAACCCCCTTTAGTGAGGGATTGATCGTTCCGATAACAAGTGTTATCTTTGACAGGCTTGAGATCGAAATTGCCAGAGGGTGCCCTCAAAACTGTAGATTCTGCCAGGCGAAAGCATATTATTCCCCCTATAGAACAAAAAAACATAAGAGTATAATTGATGAACTTCGCACCTCATTGGGAAATACAGGATTTGAATCACTTTCTCTCTCCTCCCTTAGTACAGGTGATCATCCTCTTATTGAAGATATTCTTGAAAGTGTACTAATGGAAAGAGGCAGCTGCCTTTCAGTTTCACTCCCATCTTTGCGCCCATCAACATTGACCGGCAATGTTTTGGCTGCCTTATCAACTGGAAGAAAGACCGGGATAACTATTGTTCCGGAAGCAGGTTCCGAAAGACTACGGAGAGTGATAAATAAAGAAGTTTCAGATGAGGATATACTATCTGCAGTCCGGTCTGCCCTTGCTTATGGATGGCAAAAGATCAAACTCTATTTTATGATCGGCCTGCCGACAGAGACCGATGAAGATCTAAATGCAATAATTGGACTTATAAGTAAGATTCAGGATGAGTCAAAAAAAGCGAAAAAGAATCTGAAGATACACATATCTTTTTCTCCTTTTGTACCCAAACCACATACAGTTTTTCAATGGGCTAAACGAGATTCTAACGAAGAAGTTTACAGGAAGACAAGCATCCTATTCAATGAATTGAAAAAATATCGCAATATTGACCTTGATTTTCACAAGCCTGAAAAGGGGCTTGTTGAAACGATCCTTTCAAGGGGAGATTGTTCTGTGGGAGAACTGATATACAGAGCATTTCGGTCCGGAGAGATATTTTCAGCCTGGGATTCTGAATTTCATTATGGTGTCTGGGAAGGTCACATTAAAGATCTGAAACTGGAAAAATTTTTAGACGAATTTCATTCAGATGATATTCTTCCCTGGAGTTTCATTGATTTTAATTTTAATCCTGAATTTCTCTCTGAAGAATACAAACGTGCAAAAAATGGAGAAATCACACCATCATGCACTAATATGAAATGTAGTGAATGTAAAGGCTGTGGATTTCAATATAAAAAGGATATCCCTTCAAAAAAGGAAAAAAAATTTCCTGACATAATACAAAGCGGGAGTATAAATTACAATAAAGTAAGAATTTTTTATCAAAAAACAGGGGAGTTTTCCTGGTTTTCCCATCTTCCGATGATGAAATACCTTGAAAGGATCATCCGGAGATCAGGAATAAGGTTCCGATGTACTGAAGGATTTCATCCCAGGATCAAAATGAGCTCAATCCCCCCTCTCCCTGTATTTGCGCATGGGAATGATGAAGTAGTGGAGTTATATATTGATGATCAGTTGACAG
>DBOL01000070.1:1302-4916 GCA_002299555.1 Candidatus Aminicenantes bacterium UBA647 | reverse complement strand
GAAATATGTATAGATGTCAATTCATGCCACCGTTAATCAGTCTTGTATTCATTAAAACAAATCCTATCTTTTTCTGTCCTTAAAATCAATCCGGTATGTTTAACGGGAACAACTCCCTATATTGACTAATCCGGGATTTCTTGTATAATAAAAATGTTTTCAGGGAGGATAAAGTGGATTTAGCAAATAAACTTGATAGTAAGTTCAGATTAGCAATAATAGTTGCACGCAGAGCGAAACAACTTATAAACGGAGCAAAACCACTTGTTGAAATTGAAGCACAGAATCCTCTGACGATAGCGATTGATGAAGTAAATAAGGGATTAGTAACGATGGAGATGCTGGATAATGTAAATATATATCTGGCAGAACCAACTGAGCTTTCACTCGAGGAAGAGACAGCTGAGGGAAAAGAAGGCGAGCTTGAACTTCCCGAAGAAAAAGCTAAAGTTGAGATAGCCCCTGAAGAGACAAAAGATTCGGACCTGAAAGAGACTAAAGAATAATTAGTATCCACATTTATTTTCCGTAAAATGAAGATCTTTCTTTTATCACCAAACTGGATTGGCGATTGTGTCATGTCTCTACCCGCAATAAGGGCATTAAAATCTTTAAGTCCGGAACTGAAAATATATATCATTACAAAGCCTCATTTAAGTTCAGTTTTTTTAAATATTCCGGAGATAGAAGAAGTGGTTTCCATCTCTTCTGAGAATTCATTTAAGAATACTCTTCATAATATTATTGCTTTTCGGAAGTATAAAATAAAAGATGGGATACTTTTCCCTAATTCTTTTAAAAGTGCATTGATTCTCAGATTATCAGGAGTTAAGAATCTTACAGGGTATAAGCGGGATATGAGAGGATGGATGTTGAAGAAGAAAGAAAAATTTCCAGGAAAGAACATTCACCAGATTAGAAGTTATTTGAATCTTATTGGTCTCTATCTGGGCAGTATTGTTAAGGGTCTATTTTCAAATGAACTTATTTTCAGTGAAGAAGAGAAACGAAAAGCATTGTTAACCCTAAAAGAGAATAAGTTTTTGGAAGGAGAAAAGTTGATTGGTATTTCTCCCACCACCGCTTACGGGCCTTCTAAAGAGTGGTCAGAATTAAACTTTGCCAACCTTATAAATGAGTTGTCAGACAATTTGAGGAACTCACATTTTGTATTATTCGGATCAGCGGCTGATGAAAATAAAATATCAAGGATATCTGATATTACGAAGGTGACGTTAATAAAAATTACAGGAGATTATACACTAAGGGATGCACTGGCAATAATATCTGAATGTGATGTTTTTATCGGAAATGATTCAGGATTGCTTCATACCGCAGATGCTGCAGGTGTCCCTTCGATAGGATTGTTCGGACCAACTTCGCCAAAGACAACATCACCTCCCGGGAATTTGACCGAAGCAGTTTATAGATCGGTTGAATGTTCACCATGCTCCTATAGAGAGTGCCCGATAGATCATAAATGTATGTCCAATATTTTGGTTGAGGAGATCCTTGATAAGGTCATTGCAATACTAAACTAATCGGTGCTGAAGTTCGAAATCCTTTTACTCAGGTAATTGAAAGTATGAGATTTTATATTTTCAGTCTGATCATTTTGAGGTAATACTGAAAGTAAATTTTCAATATATTTTCTTTTGGTGATGATTCTCAGGGTATGATCAAAATTAAGGTCATATATCCAACTGAGTAACAATAGTTTGAAGTCTGCACGGTTTTCGATCTTGTTATTATTCAGGGTTTTATTACTAAAGAAGTTTTCAATTGCATATCCGGAAAAATGATTATTGTCAGGAAGATCAAGTTGAAGGGCCGGGTTAACAGATCTTCCCGGATCAAGAAATTCACCGGTAAGTACCTTCAGTATGTCAAGCTTATCAGCGTCCCGGATCAATTTTGCAAGAAGTATCAGATCTTTATCTTTATCTCCTGAATACAGATCCTTTTTATTATGAAAATAAATTGACTTTGAAATGAGATCAATCTTTCGATCAGAAAGGGAATCCAGAACATCCGTTTCCATTAGAATACGGACACCCAATGCTGCATGATCTTCGGACTCCTTGTCACTGAAAGTTCCGTATTTAGCAAATTGCTCAAATCTTCCGATGTCATGAAACAATGCAATCAGAATAGATAATTCAGATATCTCCCTGCTTAAATTACTTGATCTGACTAATTCTGAAATATTCTGAACAACCCTTAAAGTATGATCTTCTTTTATTTTTATATTATTATTTACAAGATCATCTTTGCAATAAAATGAAGAAACATATTCTCTGAACCATTTAAAGTAATAAGTTTCATCTTTAAGTTTCATATGTTCCGGAAACTATGCAAAAAAGTATTATTATCTAAAAAACTATCCCAGAGTTGCCACCATAACAGCTTTGATCGTATGCATTCTGTTCTCAGCTTCATCAAAAACTATCGATGCTTCTGATTCAAAAACCTCTTCTGATACTTCCATTGATTCTAATCCGAACTTCTGATATATTTCTTCTCCGATCTTTGTATCTCTGTTATGGAATGCAGGCAGGCAGTGGAGAAATTTAACTTTATTGTTCCCGGTCAGATCCATGACCTTTTTGTTTACCTGATAAGGTTTCAGAAGGTTTATACGCTCCTTCCATACAGAATCAGCTTCTCCCATTGAGACCCAGACATCTGTATAGAGGAAATCAACTCCATTTACTCCCTCTTCAATATTGTCAGTGATCATTATTTTTCCGCCGGAAGCTGAGGCAATATTTTCACATTCCTCCACCAGGTCACCTGAAGGTTGATATTCACCGGGAGCAATACTTCTGAAGTCCATTCCCATCTTTGCAGCTCCAACCATTAAAGAGTTACCCATATTATTTCTTGCATCACCTAGATAAGCGAACTTGATCTTTCCAATTGGTTTAGCAGAGTGCTCTATCATTGTAAGAAAATCAGCAAGGATCTGTGTCGGGTGATACTCGTTGGTTAAACCGTTCCAAACAGGTACTCCTGCATGTTTTCCGAGTTCCTCGACTATATCCTGGCCGAATCCCCTGTATTCAATTCCATCATACATTCTGCCCAGAACTCTGGCTGTATCTTTCATTGTCTCTTTCTGCCCGATCTGCGACCCTGAAGGTCCAAGATAGGTTACGTGAGCACCCTGATCGAGAGCCGCGACTTCAAAAGCACAACGAGTTCTTGTTGATGCTTTTTCAAAAATCAACGCAATGTTTTTGCCTGTAAGTCTTTTTTGTTCTGTCCCACAATATTTCGCTTTTTTCAGATCCATAGAAAGGTTCAATAAAAACTTGATTTCCTCCTGTGAAAAATCGAGAAGTTTTAAAAAATTTCTGTTTCTTAGATTAAATGCCATGATTTCCTCCGGTTGAATTTGTAAATGAAATCTTACATCAAAATGGGGGACAATTCAAGATAAATTGTTTCCTTAACGATTTGTTGCTGAAATCGTTAAGAAAATCTTAAATTTGGAGAAGAGATAAGAAAATAGTAGAATTAGGTTATGGGGAAAAAAGCTTTAATACTTTTTTCGGGTGGGATTGATTCGACAACAGTTCTATACTGGGCGAAACAAAAATTTGAAAAAATAT
>DBOL01000070.1:0-1004 GCA_002299555.1 Candidatus Aminicenantes bacterium UBA647 | reverse complement strand
AAAAATTTGAAAAAATATTACTTGTAATTATTGATTATTCACAAAAACACAAAATTGAAGTGAAAAATGCGATAAGAATAGCAGAACAGAATAATCTTGAGTTTTTGCATTTAAGATTTCCGCTTGGTGAATTGCTTGGGTCAGCACTTCTTGATCCGGATTGGGAAATACCCGATTCATTAGAAACCGTCAAAAATAGCAGAGGGATTCCTGAGACTTACGTGCCTTTCAGGAATGGAATTTTTCTTTCATTGGCAGCAGGGATAGCTGAGACACGAAACATAACAAATATTCTAACAGGATTTAATCTTATTGATACTCCCGATTATCCTGATACAACAAAGAGTTTCACCGAGAAGATGGAAGCTGCGATAAATGAGGGGACAACACCTTCGATAACAGGAAATGAATACAATGTACTTACTCCTCTCATAAACAAAAGCAAGAAGGAGATAATTGAGATGGGACTTGCGCTTAATGCAGATTATTCATATTCTGTCTCATGTTACAGGGGGGAGGAGATGCCTTGCCTGAGTTGTCCATCCTGTGATATAAGGGAAGGAGCATTCCGAGAGATCGGTATTGAAGATCCTATAATCAGCAGATTGAAAATGGAGAAAGTGAATGAAACGTGAGTTGATAGTAAGAGAAAAGTTTTCCTCGGCACACTACCTTGAACATTACAAAGGGAAGTGTGAAAAAATGCATGGACATACATTCGTTGTGGAAGTTATATTCAAGGTGGATAAACTTGACAAATCAGGTATCGCCATTGATTTCACAATACTTAAGTCTTATTTAAAAAAAATCCTGCCAGACCATCAGGTATTAAATGATGTTTATGATTTCTCGCCTTCTGCCGAAAATCTTTCTGAGCACTTCTTTAATATAATAAGTAAGGATTATCCGGTATATAAAGTTATAGTATGGGAATCTGATAATGCAGCAGCATCATATGGATCTTAAAATAATATAAAGTAATATCTAATGGAAGGGATAAAAAT
>DBOL01000009.1 GCA_002299555.1 Candidatus Aminicenantes bacterium UBA647 | reverse complement strand
TGACCATTCTCTTTCTCGGCACATAAAGTTAAATATAAACTTTTTAACATCTGTTGCGTAACAAACAGGTAAATTTTACAGGAGATAAACATGGTATTAAAAAATCTTGAAAATAAAGCAGACCTGGGATTGATCATAATCCGGGTTGGCATCGGTATCCTTTTTATATTTCACGGGTGGCCGAAAATAACAGGCGGGCCAGAGACATGGGGTTGGCTAGGGAAAGCTCTTTCTTCATACGGAATCAACTTCATGCCTGAAGTTTTAGGTTTCATAGCTTCAATTTCAGAGTTTATAGGAGGAATTCAGCTTGTCCTTGGATTGTTTACAAGGACATCCCTTATATTCCTTTTCGGCACGATGGCTGTTGCCGCATTGATGCATCTAGGAGCTGGAGATCCTTTTGGAAAGGTATCACATCCACTAATGGCTTTGGCCGTATTTGCAGGACTCTTTTTTACCGGTCCGGGAAAATATTCACTTGATGAAAAATTGTTCAAGAAAAAATAAAACAGATTTTATAAAAGTTTAAATTCAGGTATTTCAGGAGAAAAATCACCTTCTTTTCTTTTGTCCGCCAACTCTTTCAGTTCAACGAATGAATTTTTAAGGATATTTAGAACATCGTTGATCTTTTCTGCTTTTACTACAACAGGCTGGTATTTTGTTTTTTTGGCAATATTAGTAAAATTAGGACTTTTCTGCCAGGCAACAAGGATATCAGCATCCCCAACTATTTTCAGGATTTCCTGCATTTTATTTGAAGCTGAATGATCCAGATCTATTGCAACATTAACTCTTGTATCTACAGTATCCATTTCACTGTTTTTCAATATATCAAAAATGAGAAACTGCTTAGTATCTCCCATGTGAGATCTTGCAATACTTTCTCCATCGTTTGATCCGATGCAAATTCTGATTTTATCCATTTTTTCTCCTCTCTGTTTTTTATATCCTTTTATTACCACATATGATCCTTCCCCATAGCCACTTGAAATTTTATCCGAGAGGGAACCGTTATTAATGTCAAATATTAATGTTTGTCCATATTCAAGAGATTCATACCCTGATTCTGTTAATATTTTGCTCAACTCAGGTACAGAACAAAAAATGGCATCCTTGAAGAACTTACTTTTGTCCTTCTCCCTGTTATAAATATTCCCCAGATAGCTTTC
This sequence comes from Candidatus Aminicenantes bacterium UBA647, assembly GCA_002299555.1. GTDB lineage: Bacteria > Acidobacteriota > Aminicenantia > UBA2199 > UBA2199 > UBA647. The sequence continues at coordinate 10,915 of DBOL01000009.1, read as the reverse complement.
TCTGTCGATAAACCCCACAACAACAGATCCTCCAGGCCGCAACACCCTGAAACTCTCAAGAAATGACAACCTCAGTGAGTCAAGAAAACATATTACGGTGTTATATAAAATGAAGTCAAAACTTTCAGACCTGAGAGGTAATGATTCCGCAATTCCAAGTATAATGCTAAGACCTTTTCCGGCAGAAATCTTCCCCATAGGATGGGAGGGTTCAATACCAATTTTGATCCCGGTCGGAATTGAGAATCTCCCCGTACCTGAACCGACCTCAAGCCCCTTGCCGACTTTTGGTATCAAATCTTTAATAGCTTTAAGCTCAAGTTCATAAATCTGGCCCTCTTTATCAAACCATTCATCATATTCGGCAGGAAAGTTATTAAATGGCTCTATTTTCACAGTTCTCCGGAAATCTCCTCTCAAATAGGCTCTATATGGATCGTTGATTCTATACCCAATTGTTGCTTTATGGATTTTTCTATTTTTGTTGCAATATCATGACCAGTCCTGATATTTATATCTCCGCCCATTTTTACATGAAAAGTAAGTTCACTATGTTTACCATAATTATGTATGTGAAAATGGTGAGGGATCAAATGGACTTCTGAAGTTGCTGAAATAATTTTCTTTATTTCTGATATTAGACCTTCATCCGGAGATTCACCCATAAGTTTATCAATAGAATCTTTGATTATTTCATAAACAGTATAAAAAATCATGATCGAGATCAAAATTCCCAATGCACTGTCCATCCACCATAAAAGATCTTTTAACAATATTCCAACAAGCACCAGCAGAGAAGATAAAGCATCAGTTCTGTGATGCCATCCATCAGCTTTTAATGCATGGTTTCCGGTGATCCTCCATAAGCGGAAAGCAAATTGCGCCAGACCTTCCTTAACCAAAACAGATGTAATCGTTACAACAATGGCGATCAATCCAAAATTGGCTGACTCACCTGAAAATATTTTCTCAATTGATTCTTTTAAAAATTCAAAAGCTATAAATGCAAGCAAAACACCTATAAAAATAGCTGATATCTGCTCCCATCTCCCATGACCGAAAGTATGTCTTTTATCCGGCTTTCTGGATGAAAGCTTGACTCCGGCTATAAGAATTAGAGAGCTGACAGAATCTGACAATGTGTGCCAGGCATCTGCGATCAATGCGATCGATCCAGAAACAATACCTGCCCAATATTTAAGAATAAACAATAAAATATTTAGAACTATAGAAACTGAACCTTCCAGATATCCAAGTTTTTCTCTTTTATCCATTAAATTAGCCTATGATATATGATAATCCTGTTATTCTATTTGTCCATGACAAACACTTCACTTTGATCAATTGTAATCAAGACGGGTCTCTTCGTCTGACATTGTAGGGTCAATAAGTGGCTTCCATTCATCTGAATCCCATGTCCCCATTTCAGTATGAAGATCCAGATATTTTTTGGGTATAGGATGTGTACCGATAACAACTTTTATATTGAACTTTTTTTCAAGCAATGATTTAAATGTTTTTATATAGGGACAAGGTGGATATCCGACAACAAGCCCGGTTGCCAGATGAATAACACTCACACCATTCTTAACCATTTCTTCTCCGGCATATTCTATATTACCACCGGGACATCCATCACAAGAAGTATATCCGGCCAACTCAATATCTTTTCCTTTGTAAATATCGAAAGCACCTTCTCTGTTTTTCAGAGATCTGAAGCATTTGCCTCCGGCGCATCGGCGATATCTGTCACAAATAATGATACCAATCTTTATTTTATCAGCCATTTTTTCTCCTTCCTATATTTTAATACTTTTTAAAAATATTTACAGAAGTCCTTCAGATCTATGTTTTGTTTCTATTTCTGCAGCAAGCCTTTCCAGATCTTTGTATGTTTCCTCTTTCGCTGCACCTTTTGAGAGTACAGGGTCAAGTATCTCCCATTTAGGATTATTCATCAGCCCTTTGAGCTGATCAACAATCTTGCTCCCCCAGGAATATGAGGCTATAATGGATGCAAATTTTATTTTCGGTTTTAAAATCCCGGTTAAATAAGCTGCATAAACAGCAGCAGGATGGGCTCCTCCAAGCACAGCTGGAGTCGCAAGGACCAGAGTGGCCGCATCAACAAGTGACATTGTCAACCGTGCGGCATCCGAGGATGCAAGATCGAATTTTCTGACATTGATCTTCCTTTTAATAAGTTCTTTCTCAAGGTAGTCTACCATCTCTTTTGTGCTGCCATGCATCGACACCCAGAACAATAAGACCTCATTCTTTACTTCATCTGAAACCCATTTTTTATGAAGGTTAATTATATATTCAGGTTTATCATAAACAGGACCATGAGAGGGTGCGATGATTCCCGGCTTAAGATCTTCCACCAGCTCAAGTGCTTTAATAAAGAATCTCCGGTAGGGCATCATTATTTCAACATAGTACAATTTGGCATCTTCATAGATCTTGAAATCATCAAAATCTGCATAAAGTTCAGAGGTTGCCAGGTGAGATCCCAGAAAGTCACAGGTAAACAGAATTTTGTCCTCTCTTAGGTAAGTAAACATTGTCTCAGGCCAGTGAACCCAGGGCGCAAATATAAATTCAAGAGTTTTATCTCCAAGTGATATTGTTTCTCTGTCCTGAATAACAATAAACCTCTCTTCGTCGATCGGAAGAAGATCGATCAGCATATTTTTGCATTTTTCATTTGTAACTACTTTTGATTCGGGAAACATCTCAAGAATGATCGGGATAGAGCCTGAATGGTCCTGCTCTGCATGATTTGAGATGATGTAATCTATCTTGTTCACCTCCAAATCTTTAAGGTTATCCAGCAGGTCCTTCTCCATGTGAGGGTCAACGGTGTCGATCAGTGCTGTTTTCTCGCTACCATTGATAAGGTAAGAATTATAAGAAGTGCCATCCGGCAAAGGAACTATTTCATCAAACATCCTTCTCTTCCAGTCAATTGCTCCAACAGACCATACACTTTCATTAATTTGCTTCACTCTCATATTCAATCCTCCCCTTTTTTATAACCATGGATTATATATTTTTTATCGTTAAATTCAAGTAGATCACAAAATAAATTTTTCTTTTTAACTAATCAGGTTGTGAACAAAATTTTACTTTGTAGAATATCTGAAATACCTTGGTGTGTTATTGCAATACGAGACATATTTGTCAGCATAAAGGTTCTCAAGGTGGATCTCCTCTGTCAAAACCATTTTATGAATTATGAAAGCATATGAAATGAGTCCGGCAAAGATGTACCAGGAAGGCCAGAAAACCCCAAATCCGGCCAACAACAGGCCGTATCCCATGACCTGAGGATTTCTTGAATATTTATAGATCCCTGAGGCTTTTAGCTTGCTGGAGTTGAGTCCCATTGTCCTCAAAAAAGATCCGAGATTTACAAATCCGAGGATCAGGATCAAAAGAGATATTGAGCACACGGCAAAGCCTGTTAAGAAAGATATTGTTCCAACTTCTATTTTCGGCCAGTTTGTAAACAAAAAGTTAGGGAGATATAAAAGAAATGCATGAACCGTAAATATACCAAATTGTGAAAATCCGGCAAAAAATGTAAGTTTTCCGTTCTTCAAGTAAACGTTCTTTATGTAATTATTATAGTAAAAAAAACTACAAGTAATCAGAGTCAACTGAAGAAGAAGGTAGAAAAGGACAAACTTGATCTCATACTCCATTATTTTCCCCTATTATATTTTATAATTTCTGAAATATTCTTTCAAGTGATCAAAAAATGATCTTTCCCCTGAAAGAGGTCTTTTCTGTTTTAGAATTTACTCCATCCAGAAGGAATTCTCCCTTATCATTTTTCGAAGCCTTTATAATTTCAATATCTGTTTCAGGCATTGTTTCTTTAACATAGTTTATAGATAATAATTTCGGATAGTTCTTTCGAAGAAAATCCGCGGAAAATGTGTCCATCATCCAGTCTATATACCTTGTAGATGTAACATGTTTGTTCAGATCAATATCAAAATATGTTGATTTAACCTTGAAAATTTCCCCTTCCGGGGTACCGGATAATTTCTCTGGCGGATCTTTCAGTGCATGCTTATCTTTTAAAAAAGTAAAAAATGCCGAATCAAAACTCTCTTTTCTTTTCGGCCTTTTTGTCTCAACATCAATCGGAAGCCATGCCGAAGCAGCTTTTGCAACAACATCTCCTCCCTCATCTCTTATAATAAAATCCCTTGTATAAAGCAATCCGACAATATCTTTCGGCCAGGTTTCAACTTCGGCAATGTCATTCCACATTAAAGGCCGGACGATCTGTATGGTCAACCTGCTGAACACCCAGAACAGATTATGTTTCTTTAATCCCTCATAACCGAAACCGAGACTGTCTGCCGAATGGGATGCTGACTGGATAAGGAGATTAATAAGGGAACCAATTCGCAGCCGGGCCTCCATATCAGTTTCTGCTGAAGTAACTTTAAATTTTAAAGTAGATATCAAGTCATTTTTGTTTATTTTATCCATTATTTAATTCTCTCTTTACTTTAAATAACCTGAACTTCAATTGAGATACCGTTCCTTAATTATATTCAGGTGGTGGAGTTCATGTCCGGCAATGAGATAACCCAACGCGCAAACCGATACATTAAAACCGCTTGCCTTCCCGGTTCTATTTATCATTTCTTCACTAAAACTTTTAAACAAGGAGATGGATGAGTCTCGGACCTTTGTATATTCATCAAGGAGATCTGAAATATCACGATCGTTAGCACCAGCAAATTCAGCATCAAGGTCCTGATCCACTCCCGGAAGTTCTGTTTTATCATTTCTGGCAAACCTCAATGCGCGGTAACAGAACACCCGTTCATCATCGGTAATATGGGCGAGGATATCCTTCATGGTCCACTTATCCGGTTCATATCTGAACATCAACATCTTTTCACTTTGCTCTGAATAGAGCTTGTTTATCTGTATTTTCCCCTTTCCCAGATGATCTATCAGGTTCCCGTCATCCGGAACCTGATCCAGATAAATAATGGCATACGGCGGATACTCACCCTCTTTCGGTTTTTCAATTTTTCTCATTTCTTCTCCTGGTCATTCTTTTGCTCCTATCTTCCAGACTCCTCTTTCGCGGAATGCAGAGATGGTTTGTCTCCGGGCAAAGTTGAGTAATGAGTTCAATGACCTTTCATCCGACTTGGAATATTCAGCAAGTGTGATTATTCTTTGCCCTTTCAGATAGGATATCCTTTTGTGAAGTGATTCCATCAATGCCATAGATATGATCTTCTCCATCGTCTTCGCATTTTTACCATTGTCATATTCCCGAAATGCTCTGTAATAAATATCTTTCTCCTTGTCTCTTATAATTATCCATGGGAACCTGACAGTCTGCAACTGAATATTGATAATGACTCTGCCTATCCTTCCATTACCATCAACAAACGGATGAATATTTTCAAAATCAAGATGGAATTTTGCAATTTTATCAAGCAGGTAGTCATCAATATTATTTTCATAATCCAGCATGATCGATTCTATCATTCTCTCCACATGCTCCGGTGGAGGAGCAATATGCGGACCAACACGGACATATTCATTTTTCTCACGGAAACGTCCTGCAATTTTACCATTAATATTTCCAATGAGGGTATTATGGTAATACAATATTGTTTTAGAAGACAATTTGGTTTTTCTCTTTTTATTGTTAATATCTTCCATAACAGAGGCAAGGTTTTTTGCTTCAAAAACCTCTCTTACTGATACGTTCCTTGAAACCTTCTCATCAAAAAGTATTTTTTCTGTTTCTTCCAGTGTAAGAGTTGAGTTTTCAATGGCATTTGAGTTAAACACATTCTCCGAAAGTTCTGCTTCGTTAATGATTTCCAGAAGAGATTCTTTTCCTGAAGATAATCTAATAAACTCCTCCCTCATCATTCTTATCCTTTCTTTAACAGATTTTGCTACAGCCATATTAATATAATGCGATATTAACGCAATGTTGTCAACTTATCGTTAATATGTAAGTGTTTTGGGTAATATTAACGATATTTAAAACATATTGTGATAATATTTTCTTCTCAAACAATTCTCGCGATTACAGGAAGTATAAATGCAACAGCAGTCACAATGAAATGAGCAAGACTATTTTATCTTTAATAAAAATATTTTAAGGGCTTTCCAATATTCTTTGTGGCTTGGATTTGATTTCCATAATGCACGGGAGCCGTGGACTCCGTCTGTTTCAGGGAGGAAGAATGATTTGTTGCCATCGGGAATACTTTCGTATATTCCTTTCCAGTATCCATGCTCATTTTTTGCAGAAGTTATGAATACAGGGCAAGATACCTTTTTTGCATATTCTTTTATCTCTTTACCTCTAAATTTAAAATATTCTCCGGGGGAGAAAGCAATAACCGCTGAAATTTTATCCAGATACTTTTGTGCCAGCACAAATACAAGTGAAGCGGAGTAGGAACTTCCCCAGACAATTATTTTATTTGAGGGATATTTCCTCATTGCAAATTTAAGGGCGGCTTTGAGATCGGGGAATGCATCAGGATATTTTGTACTGATCCCTTTTGCAGATGCATCAATAAAGGTTTCATTAGTCACTCCATTAACACCTTTTCCCGATCTCTGATCAATTGCAATACAATTAAATCCAAGATCATTCAATAATGGTGCCGTTTCCCTGTATTCCCCCCGGCTGAAACCAGCCTGATGAAACAAAAGTATCACTGGCGCTTTTTTATCCTTGATCTCATAAACATCAGCTTTGACCTGCACACCATCTACACTCTCAAGAGTGACTGTCTCCCCACTAAATCCACTTGAATCAGATTTTCCAGCCGGACTAATTGCTACAAACATTATAAAAACCAATATTGTTAAGATTATTTTTTTCACATTTTCACCTTAAAGTTTTGTACGGATTTTTATGATTACCGTTTCTTTTTAAATAAACAACAAACAATGGACAATTGAAACAGCAGAAAAATATACCGCACCTGATAAAAGCAAATACTTTAATACTATTTTTGAATTTTTCATTTTATTTTTTTATTTGTACTCATTTCTACCTTTTTAAGGTATACACATTATTTCTTTTTTGCAATAATCAAATATTGATGAGTCCTTTTATGCAAGCATTCGATTCCAATTATTTCAAAATTTGCTTCTTTAAATAAAAGTTCTAATTCAGAAATTTTAAATGGTTTTATTTTAGGAATAAAACCCAATTTACTAGCAATTGAAAATAGTCCATTTAAAAATGGCTTTTCGCCCATACAGGGTGTTACAGAAATTATCAATCCTCCTGGTTTTAACAGTTCAAATATTCTTTGAATGACCATTTTTGAATCTTCTACTAAATGCAAAATATAGAAAGCTAAGATTACATCAAATGTGCCACTTTTATATTTCTCATCAAATATTGTTGTGTATGCATAGTCAACATTTTGAATTTGGCGCATAATAGCTTTATTTTTTGCAACCTCTATCATTTTTGATGAGATATCTATTGCTTGTACCTGATTTACATTTTCTGCTATCTCATTCGATATTAGTCCAGTCCCACATCCAAAATCTAAAACAACATCAGCATCTTTGAGGTAAGCCCTTGTCTTTTCAATAATTCTTAAATATGTTTGTTCATCTTTCTTTTCTTCCTTGTCATAATTATAAGCTGTTCTGTCCCAAAATTTTTCGACTTTTTTATTAGATTCCATATTTACTATCTCGCTTATTTTTTATATACATTGATGTGGGTTTGTGATTTTATATTTTTAAAAGGTTTCTCATATTTTCCCCAAGTATTAATTCTTTCTCCTTAGTTGAAATATCAAGACTTCTTATTCTATCAATATTTCTCTTTAAATTGTCTTTTCCATAAGGGGTATCTGTCCCAAATATAATATTTGTTGTTCCTACAAATTTTATTGCATCCATAAATCTTTTAGTCGATGTAAGTTGTATTGTAGATATGTCAAAATAAAGATTTTCATCTTTGTAGTTCTGCTCTATAAAGATTTCTAGTCCAAATAAGTGAGCAACAATTAATTTTAGCCCTGGATGCTCTCTTTTATACTTGATGAGTTGTTTTACATCATTGTCGGAATACAGATGAATAAACAAGGGTAAGCTATTTTTCTCTGTCCATTCTGCAATAGTATTGAAAAAATCCGAGTCAACAGAATAATCTTCCCAACACTGATGAAGTTTTACACCTTTAAAATTCCATATCGCAAGTTTCTCATTTAAATATTCAATGGGGTTTTCTATTTGTTGCGTAATCCAGATGAACTGAATCACTCTTCCATTTGCTTTCTGTGTCAAATTGTAAACATACTCATTTCCTTTTGAGATTTGCTTAACTGTACCAGCAATTCCAATTACAAATTTGGTCAGTAAGTTTGTCACTTTAACCACATTTTGTGAAGGAAATAGTCTTGCTAAATTGGGTAAAGAATAGTTTTTAGTACTTTCTAATTCTCCGGGAACAAGAATTACTTTATCTACTCCGGATTTATCCAAATTGTCAATAATACTTTCTGGTTTAAGGAAGTCTCCCGAAGCATGTGCATGTCCATCTATAATCATTTTTGTATCTCTTTTGTAATTGCTTTCGTTCTCATGACACACAACAATTGTTTATATTTTATTTTTGTCATCCTGTGTATTCTTCATCTCTACTTATAACAACAAAGCTGTGCTGTGCTAATAGTTTTTTAGTAATCCGTTACTTCCCAATAGTTCCCGGTACCGCCGATGTTCTCAATAATATTAAGTGATAATGCATGAGAGTTTGTGTTCATATTCTGCATCATTTTGAACATGTTCTGTTTTGCATTAAATTCAGCTCTCATTTGAGAAAGACTCTTTTTTGATTTCTTTTGAGGAGGAGTCCACTGCTGCTGTCCATATCCTGCTCCCTGACTGCTTTGACGGAAGTTACCTGCGATCTGCTTCCTGTATGCCATTATATATTGATTTTTCTGTGCCTGATTAAGGCGTTTCCAGTTCCACTCTGTAAGCTGCCAGATCAGACTTGCTGAAGCAAGCATCTGTTTCTGGCTCAGTTGCATTGATCCAAAGTTACCTACAAGCTGCTGAGCAACACTATTTCTGACCGCATTATTTACAAGGATCTTCTGTCCTGCAAGTTCACTATTAAATGCCACGTAATTTATATAACCATTCACATCCCTGTTGGTCAGGATCAGATTGTTCCTCTGATCATAAGCTAATACTTTTATATACCTGTTGATCACCCTGATCATTAATGGTTTTTGTTCCTCCACCATATTTCTGGTTAATTTATACAGTTCGGCAAATATCTGTTGCCTCACCTGGCCGATCTTCACGGGATCCGTTGCATTGTGAACTTTGTCCATTGATTTACCGATACTTTCCAATTGTCCCAGAACCTGGTCAGGCATTGAATTAAATTCTTCTACAAGTTTCTGCTTTAGTTCCCTTACCTCTTTGTCCTCTATTTTCAGCCCGATTATAAACTGGGTCAGATCTATTCCTGACCGGAGATGTCCATGTGTAAGCTTATATTTCCCTTTTTCGGCGATAACTCTCGAGGCGCCCTTCACCTTTCTCTTTTTTGTTACAGGAACATCGGCCTGCACCCCGGTCTCTTTTTTGTAGTTTATCAAAACGCCATTCACATCTCTCAATACCATCACAGATGCAGAATATGACATTACTGTATAACAGACAGGATTTGTCCCGGAAGAATCCCTCAAACAGAACTGATTTCCTCCGCTACTCCAATATCCGGTGCTGCCTCCATTTTGATAGGTAAGAGAATATGTGAAATCCCCTCTCAATATAAGGGTGAAGTTTTGTCTCGAATCAACCCATTTTCCTACAGGACTTTGTGAATATAATGATCCCACAGCAAAAAATAATTGAAGAATTATTACTAACAGCATTAAGGTCTTTTTCATTTAGCCTCCGAATAGATAGAAGTTTAAATAATAAGGAATCTAAAATCAAACGATCTGTATTTATAACAAACTGAAGATTATCATTCTCCTGCAAGTTGTCCACATGCAGAACGGATATCTTTACCTTTTGACCATCTGACCATGACCGTCAACCCCTTTTTTGCAAGAAATTCAGCAAATTCATCCACTTTTTTTTCTGAAGGAGTTTTAAAGTCAGCAAAACTATTTGGATTGTAAGGAATTATATTTATTTTAGATGGAATTCCTCTTAATAACTTCGAAATTTTTCCAGCATCTTCCAGAGCATCATTAATCTCTTTAATAAGGACATATTCAAAAGTGATCCTGTGTCTTCTTTTTTTACTCCTGAAATATCCGATAATATCATCCAGATGTTCTTTTTTTGACACCGGCATCACTTTCTCTCTCTGAGAATTGTCTGAACCATTCAGGGAAAAGCTGATCTTAATATTCGGAAAATCCTCCTCAAGCCTTTTCAGATTTTTTAAAATACCGGCTGTTGATACAGTGATCCTTCTCGGAGATATACTAATACCTTTTTCATCAGTTAACCGTAGTAACGCTTTTCTCAGATTCTCATAATTCAGGAGAGGTTCTCCCATACCCATAAACACAAGGTTGATCTTACCCTCATAATCTCTCAGCTCCTTTTTAAGAAGGATCACCTGTGAAATTATCTCCCCCGATGACAGATCTCTCTTGAATCCCATATTTCCTGTAGCACAGAACTTGCATCCCAAAGCACAACCAACCTGTGAGGATATGCAAAACGTATAATGGTTTTTCTCCTTTATAAGGACAGATTCGATCTTGTTGCCATCCTTAAGTTCTATTAAGAATTTTTTTGTTCCTGATGGATCTGCATCTGTCCGGATACTTTTATCAAGAGCAAAATTGAAATGCTCTTTTAGTAATTCCCTGTTTTCCTTACTTATGTTAGTCCAGCC
>DBOL01000040.1 GCA_002299555.1 Candidatus Aminicenantes bacterium UBA647 | reverse complement strand
TGTTCAGGGGACAAAAAATATTCTGGAACTGGCCAGAAGGATAAAGATAAAGGGATTTGTTTTTGCCAGTTCGCTGACGGTATGTGATTTCAGGAAATGCAAAATGCCGGTAAATGAACAAAGCCCCCCGGATGCAAATTTCCCTTATGCAAAAAGTAAAAAGGAAGGGGAAGAAATGCTTAAAGAGTATTCAGAATATTTTTCATGTACGGCAATAAGGTTTGCTGCTATTTTCAGCGATTGGTGTGAATACGAACCTTTATATTCATTGATGTCAACCTGGGTATCAGGTAAGTGGAACTCAAAAATAATAGCCGGCAAAGGCAAGACGGCAATCACCTATCTACACATCAAATGTGCTGTATTGTTCATAATGAAAGTATTCCGGAAAGACATTGTTTTAAAAAAATTTGATATTCTCATAGCTTCATGTACAACAACCCAATCTCACATCAAGTTATATGAAATGACGACCCGGCTATACTTCGGAAGGCCCGGGAAACCTATATTCATCCCAAAATCTCTGGCAACTATTGGAATTGTGATCAGATGCTTCATAGGAAAATTATTTAATAAAAAGCCTTTTGAAAAAATATGGATGGCCAGTTACATAGATAGATTCATTTCAGCCGACCCTGAATATTCATTTAACACTCTCCCATTCAGAATAAGGGAGAGATACCACCTTCCCAGAAGGATGATCTACCTTATTGAAAACATGAAAAGCTTCCCACAGGAATGGCACGCAAGAAATATGAATCCCTCCAGAAAAGATCCATCACGACCTAACATGCTGATCGGTAATATTATGAATGTTGAGAAAGATAGGATCATCGATGTTATTTATAAATATCTCAGCACATCCCCGGACTATCCAAGCTATCAATCACTTGATCCGGAAAAGTTGAGGTGGTTCATTACACTTGTTTACAATCTTCTCATGGGCTCTGTCAGAAACCGTGACAGGCATTCAGTAATTAGCTACTACCGTTACCTCGCTTCTATAAGAAAGAAAGGCGGATTCCCTCTTGAGGAACTGAAAAATGCACTTTTAAAACTCGGAGATATTTTGATCAGTCAACTTAAGGATATCCCTCAACTGAACAATATGCATCAATATCTTAATGATCAGATAAAACTAACTCTTGAAATGGCTGCAGATGAAGTGGATGATGCATATTCGGAGATCCCCTCTTATTCTGAAGTCAACGAAAAAGAAGAACGTTTCGCACTTAGTGAAGAAATGACAGGTTTTGAAAAAAAAATTGTCGGGTCAGTTCATGAGTTTCTTTGCTCCGAGGAGAATAAGACCAGGTTTGTAAACTACAGAAAAAAATCCGGAGAAGAACTCAAATGGCATATCACTTTGATCTATAAACTGCTGATCGGATGTGTCAGCCATAATGATCATACCTCGTTTATCAGCTTTATCAGATATCTCAGTTCAATAAGAAAAAAGGAGGGATTTCCACGATCAGAACTGACTGATGCTTTATGCAGTACAATAAAGATCTCAATTGAAGAGATCAAGAAGGTCTCCAGAGTAGAAAGAGCAGATGAGATACTCGACAGATCAATAAAACCTAATTCAGATAAAATTTCGAAAGTTATCAAAAAAGTTTATGCCGAATCCGTAACGTTCTGATTTTAAGAAACTGCTTTACCTGACACCTTTCAATCTGATAGAATAGTCTGATCGGAGATTTAAACACCTATAATGAAAATAAGTGATCACAACAATAGCAGGATCGTGAAAAGAGAACCCTTTCTCGATTATTTTCGTGGAATAATTATTTTTTTAATGATCCAGGGGCACTTGTTCAGATCTTTGCTGGACACTGAGCTGAAGTCAGGATCGTGGTTCAGAGCTCACGAATATATTCATGGTGTTGTCGCACCGGGTTTTTTATTCCTCGCAGGATTCCTGTTCTATTATACGATCCATAATAAAAGGTCAACTGACCTTCTTATAAAAGTTCGTCATTTATCAGGGATAATTGTTCTCGGGTATTTTCTTCACCTCCCTTTCTTCTCACTTCAGAAGATCATTGAGTTCTGGGGAACGGGAATAGAGTATAAATTACTAAGAATGGATATATTACAGACGATCGGGTTTTCTCTGATGTTGGCAATTTTTGTATGGGCATTTCTAAGGCGAATATTCATTCCGGTGATCTTAATTATTGTGATCTTCAATATTGCATCACCTTTTTTTATTGATACACCTGACAATATTTTTCTGGCTTCATTTGTGGATAAAGACATCTCTCAATTCCCTTTTATATTCTGGTCTTTCTACCTTTTTCTCGGCATCCTTGCTTCACGATTCCTGAAAAAATTCAACATTTATGTTCTTATCCTCAGCATTATAATGCTCTCATTCGCTCATCTTCTCCCCCGGGAGTTGATAGGAATGATCTCCGATTCGGGAAAGGTTCTATTGCTTTATTCAATCATCCGACTGATCCCGCAAATATCTTTTTCATTTTTCACTGGATTCCTTACTGCATCCAGAGAGAGCCTCTTCCTCTATATGTCCCACCTTATGATCATCTACGGATCACCTCTTAATCCGGGATTATATCGATTTCTAAAGGGGTCCCTGAGTATAATTGAAGCATCCCTCCTGTTTACCCTTGTGATCCTTATCCTCTACCCGACCTCATACTATCTGAACGGATTTAAGTCAGATCATTCTAAGACATACAACCACCTTAAATATGGACTGTTCACATTTTTCCTGTTGATTTTTTTGATCAGCAAGTGGTAAACACTGCTTCAGGACCTGTCTCTCATTATCCTCTCACCATCCAGGGTCAGATAAGATCCCATAAGATTTGCCGCCAGGCATGAGTGTACCGGCACTATCCCTATTACATCCCCTGTTGAAACTGAATCGAAAAATTCATCATCCGCTTTAATGATCGAATGTTCCTGTGACACACTTGAGACATAAGAATCACCTGAAAGTTTCTCCCAGCCATCAGCTTTTAAAATGACCGGTTGTCCGTAAGTTGACCTGCCTGAAGGATCTGAAATAAACTCTTTTGAAATGTGTACAGCACCCCCATGAACAACGACCTCTTTTCTCAAAGTGTTCCTGGAAATAACAGGAGCAGCCAGGACAACCGCGATATCGTCTGATGTACAGGAACCAAGTGATAATTGCATCAGGTCATAAAAAACAAAATTCCCCGGCCTTATCTCATCAACGCCCCTTAGATCAGGAGTGATCGAAATTGTCGGAGTATCCCCGACAGAGATCACAATATCAGGATATTCATTCCTGAACCTTTGCTTCAGGCTACCCATTTTTCTCAGAGTATCATTATATATATCAAGGATCTCATTAGTGGAAGTCGCTTTGTAACTATGCCCGGAATGGGTCAGGAAACCTGCAAATCTCATCCCGGCATCATTTATCGCTTTCACTACTACTTCTATTTTTTCAATTTCATCCGACAGGATCCCTGTCCTGTTATACCCGGTATCAATTTTTATAAATATTGAAACCTGATACTTCAACTCCTTTTTAAGAACACTTAATGTTTCCGGGGAATCAACAATAAGATTTATGTTCGTTCCCGATTTCAGTATTTCATTTACTTTACCGGTCTCAAGTATATTGAATACAATAGCAATAGTTATGTCTTCCCAACCGTCATCTGCAAAGTAAGCGGCCATTTTAACAGAAGAGACTGTGACCTTATCTACTCCCTCATCACGAAACCATTTTCCGATCTCTCTGCAATTATGTGTTTTGAAGTGGGGTCTGAAAGATATACCTGCCCCTGTGGCTTTCTTCACCATCGAACGGATGTTGTTTCTGCATTTTACTTTATCAAGAAGTAATGTCGGCTCAATAATATTCATTGTATTCAAAATAGTATTATATAACCCTTTTTTATACCATCATTCCCTTTGATCTATTGGACATTTCAATTTTAATTTTTTATAATGATTACAAATTAAGAGGGATTTTGAAATGAAACGGGCATTTATCATACTTATCTTAATGTGTTTTTTTTTAATGTTACTTCCTGCAGAGGATAATTCCTGGAAAAATATCGACCCGGAAATCCACCTTCAAAAAGCCAATGAAGCCGTAAAAGCTGACCCTGACAGCTCAATGGACCTGGCAAAAAGTATTCTCCTTTTCTCAAAAGGGAATGATAATAAATATTTTGAAATAAAAGCAAGGTTGATAATAGGAAAAGCATTTTACTATAAAAATAATTTTCAGGAAGCACTTAAAACTCTCACCAATGTAAAAGCCAGAATTTTAATGCTGAATGACATGGAGAAGAGTAAGAAAATTTTAGGTGTTTGTGCCGAATCATTTTTCTGGCTCGGTGAGATTTATCTGAAAATGAACAGATACAGAAAATCTCTGGTGAGTTATCAAAAAGCGTTAAAATATTGTGATCTGAACAATAATAGTATCTTAAAATCAAAGATCGTTATTTCTATTTCCAGAGCATATCTACTTTTATCTGAGTATGAAAATACCATAGCGTATGCAATAAGAGGAAAAAAATATGCAAAAGAGAGTGGAGATGTTGAGTCCCTCTTTTTCTCCTTCTATCTTCATGGGTATGTATGCCGTGAAATGAAAGAATATGAGAATGGGCTTGTCAAGTTTGAGAGATCACTTGAGATATCAAAGGAGAACAACAGAATTGACCTGAAGATCATGGCTCTGAATGAGATATCAAATATATATTTTCTTCAAAAAAAATATGATGAAGCTCTTGAACTAAAACAAAATGCATTGAAAATTGCTGTTCAAACTGAGAATTCAAAAGCTTTATCATATTGCCTTAATGATATTGCAATTATTTTCATGGAAAACAAGGAGTATATGAAAGCACTTCCCTACTTTATCAGGTCCAGAGAGCTTGCAAAAGAAGATTCAAACATCAGGGGAGAAGTGATCACTGATATAAGTATTGCAAATTTGTATTCAAAGACCGGCAACATTTCAAAAAGTCGTATTCTCGCTATAAAAGCGCTAAATCTTGCAGAGAAACATGGCCTGAAATTAGAAGTAATGGATCTTACAAAATTCTTGTCTGACCTTGCATTCAGGGCAAATAATTTCAAAGATGCCTTTAAATATCTGGAACGCTCTTTCAAACTTAACCGGGATATTTTCAGTACCGAAAAAAGTAAAAAAATAGCAGAACTTGAAACAGATATAGAAATGGAGAAGAATGAGAATAAGATCCTTCTTCTTGAGAAAGTAAATGAGATAAAGCAACTTGAGCTTAATAAACAGAAAAAATTCATTACCCTTCAGAAACTAATAACTTTTATGCTTATTATTAGTGTATTGTTTTTCTTTTTTGCATACAGATGGAAAATTAAAGCAAATCTTCAACTCAAAAAGAAGAGTGAAGAACTTGAAAAAACCCTTACAGAAATTCACCAATTGAGCGGACTGCTTCCCATGTGTTCATCGTGCAAAAAGATCCGGGATGACAGTGGATACTGGCATCAGGTTGAAGAGTATATAAACAGCCACTCGGAGGCAAGTTTCAGCCACTCCATGTGCCCATCATGTATAAAAGAAGTCTATCCGGATATAAAAACCAGTAAGCCAAAATCAAAAAAAAAATCATCAAAAAAAAAAGATAAGTAAGATACCCCCTTCACTTGTGTGTAATTTTTATACAAACAACACGATTTTCCTATATTCTTGGCGCTGATCTGTTGGCTATACCGGAAGAAATCGCGGATCAATTTATGCTCCCACAAGTTTAAAAGGGGAAATATAAAAAAATATTAAATAATCCTTTAACCGGGAATCAAAATTGCTAACAAACAATGGACGGAGGATACTATGGACAGAATACCAAGATCTGAAGGCAGATTCAAAAAAAATCTTACAGCGAGTGTACGTTATAAAGACAGAGTATTTTCCTGTGTCACAAAAAATATTTCAAGAACCGGAGTCTACATTGAAGCCATCGGACTTGACCTGAATACAGAAAGAAATGTAACGGTTTCACTTGTTGGAGAAGACTCTCTTTTTAAACTTGGCGGGGAAATAATATGGAACCAGACGATCCCATGCGAACCGGGACTCTCGCCTATAAATGGACTTGGTATTAAAATTACTGATGCACCTTCTGATTATTTAAATTTTGTCGAGTACCAGAGATACATCTGATTGACAAATAAGGTCAATCTTTTTTACAAAAAACGGCACATTACTACATGAATTTATTTTACTCATACGCCTTACTGATCAGAGGGGAATCCTTTAAGATCACTCTTTGAATCAACGTCCATAAATTCCTCTCTATTCTCAAAAACAACAGTTTTTATTTTATCTCTGTTGTCCCGGATTATATCTTTTCCTGTATTAAATTGGTCAAGCCCCAGGAAATCGGGGAATAGGAAGGATGGGATAATTCGGGGGTGAGTGTAACTTCCGTTCACTTCCGGGATGATCATCTCATTCCCATTCCATGATTCTATCAATTTGTTTATTGTAGATGAACTGACAAATGGCATATCAGCAAATATCATCATTACTCCTCTGGTTTTTCCATCCAGAAGTTCAAGCCCTGAATTAAAAGATGAGATCATCCCTTTTGAAAAATCCTTATTTTTTATGATTCTTAATTTTTGATCTCCAGGAAAATATTCTTCTATAATTTGTTTTACTTCCCCGGACTCATAACCAAGGACAATAATGATCTCGCTTAACTTTGATCTGATACAGCTTCTCAATCCCCGGACTAATAGAGGTTCATTTTCGAAAGGATATATTAATTTCTGGGACCCGAATCTTTCCCCGAGGCCTGCTGCCAGAAAAATTCCGGGTAACATTCAGGAATATCTCCCCATTACTTTTTGCATATCATCAATATTTTGCTAAATAATGTTCCTGTTCCCAGGAATGTACCTGCTGAATATAATCCCTCCATTCACCCCTTTTTGCTTTCAGATAGTTTGTGTAGATATGTTCACCCAGAACCTTCCTGATCAAAGGATCCCTTTCCATACTGTCCAGTGCCTCTGAAAGACTTCCAGGAAGGACACCTATCTTCAGCCTTGCCATCTCACGTTTCGACATTTTATACAAATTTTTATTTACAGGATCTGGAGGGTATTGTTTATTGGCAATGCCCTCAAGCCCCGACGCAAGCATTACAGCAAGAGCAAGATATGGATTTGCAGATGGATCAGGTGATCTAACCTCTATTCTGGTCCCGATCTCCCTTTTCGCAGGTACTCTTATCAATGGGGAACGGTTCTTTTCAGACCAGCTTATCATTGTTGGTGCCTCAAAACCGGGAACCAGTCTTTTATATGAATTTATTAGAGGATTCGTGATCGCTGTAAAGGCTTTAGCATGCCTTAAAATTCCGGCGATATATCCCATTGCAACATCGCTGAGTTGGAATTCTGACTTCTGATCATAAAAAACATTCTTCTTCCCCTTAAAAAGGCTCTGATGTGTATGCATTCCACTGCCGTTTATTCCGAATATCGGTTTTGGCATAAAGGTAGCATGCAGATTATAATGCGATGCAACTTTCCGTACAACAAACCTGAACGTAGCAATTCTATCTGCGGCTGTAAGAGATTCTGCATATTTGAAATCTATCTCATGTTGCCCGGGGGCAACCTCGTGGTGAGCGGCTTCCACTTCAAATCCTATACTTGAGAGGACATCCACCATCTCCTGTCTCGCTTCTTCTCCACGGTCGATCGGAGTAAGGTCAAAATATCCTCCGGCATCATGTGTGTTTATAGTGATATTGCCTTTTTCATCTTTCTCGAAAAGAAAAAATTCAGCCTCGAGTCCGGCATTCATAACATATCCCATATCTGATGCCTGCTTCAACACTTTCTTTAATATATTCCTGGGACATCCATCGAACGGAGTTCCATCCGGATTGTGAATATCACAAATAAGCCTCGCAACTCTTTTCTCATTGTTATTCCACGGGTATATCACCAGAGTATCAATATCCGGACTCAACATCATGTCGGACTCCTCTATCCTCGAGAACCCTTCAATAGATGATCCATCAAACATCACTTTCCCATCCAGTGCTTTTTCAAATTGGGAAGGGGGGACCTCAACATTCTTATTGATACCCATAATGTCAGTAAACTGCAGCCTCAGATATTTAACATTCTCATCCTTCAGGATCTTTAGTGCTTCTCTAATATTCAATTCTCCCTCCGATTTACTATGACAATCAAAATTGTAACACTTTTTTTGCAGAATATGCAATATTTTTCATGCAAATATACATTTTCCTGTTGATCTCTTCAGATTGTGATAATTTTTTTACATTTTTGGTATTTTATCTCCCCTTGCTATCGGTGGCTGAGCTTGTCGAAGTTACGCTACGTCCCTCAAATTCGTATGAAGGGTTAATGAAAAAAATTGTAGGGGCGGACACACGGGCCCGCTCCTACAAAAATCCAAACCTGCCTTAACTAGTGACAAAGCATCTATATTTACTTAACTTCAATTTTCAAATATTCAAAAGCATTGTGATTGGTCAGCATATCTTTAACATCAATGATCAGATCGTATTTACCTGAGGTGAGCCAGTCAAATCCGATGGACATTTCAGTTGAATCTTTTGCCGGATTGATCTTTTTCTTTTCATCAAAAATAATCCTACCTGTTTCATCTTTAACTATCAAATTTACTGCAATCTGGCCTGATCTTTGTTTCTTTTGTTTTTTTATTTCAAAATTGATCAGTTTAAACACAAGTTTTTTATCAATAAACTGGAGATTTTCAAGTTTTACTATTTTCTCTTTGGCTGTATATTTTTTCATTTTTCTCTTAATAAAAGCTGCCCTTTGATTATTGTCATAAAGAAGTTTGTAACTCATGCCTTTTAACTTGATCTTCAGTTTCCCTCTACGTGAACTATCCTCCGGCGCATAAGTAAGTATATAACTGATATCTTCTTTCTCAATAATTTTTTCCAAAGATTTGCTGAGATCAGTTGAGAAAGAAACCGACCCACCCGTCCTCTTAGCGATTTCCCTCAAAGTGATCTCTGCTGCTGTTGACAAAGTAACAGTTTTAGTTGCTTCAGAGTCTGTCTCAATTCTTGTTGGTATTACAACAAGGTTGAAAGTTGCACCGAGGTTATAATACATCTTGCTGATCTCTTCATACGGGAAAGTTTGACCTGCATTAAATTCACGGGAGACATCTCCTTCAATTCTAACACTTTCCGCACCCATATATTGTCTTATTATTCTCCCTCCGGAAGAATTGAAATTTATCACAGGGAATCTTTCATATTGATAAAAACTTATCACCCATTTTTCCAGAGTTATCCTTTTCAGAAATGCTGCAAAATTATACAAAGTATAGATATCCAGAGTAAGATAACTCCGTTTATACATTTTCCAGGAAGAGTGATATTGCATAAAAAAGGATAACACTTCGCTTTGTAGTACTGCTGTTGCACCTCTCTTTGATGGTGATTTTAATTTTGCAATTAGATTTCTTACTTCACTATCTACTCTCATTGATACAAGTCTTATATTTTTTCTCGCTATTTTCCCCTCTTTATTCAGAGCCAGGATTATATCTTCCAGGATTTTCCCCTTATCCTTAAGATCGTTATAGGTAAAGGTAGCATTGTTTACAAAAATGAGCAGTTTGTCCCTCTCTCTCAACACATTATCAAAAAAGTACCTGACCCCTTTTTCATAAAACCTGTTAAAATTAGTGACACTGAATGCAAGGACAAAAAGTCTCGGTTCATAGAATTGTTTTCTTTCAGAATCAATTTCAATGCTCTGGCTTGATATCTTTTTACGTACGATGTGGAATCCGTTGATTGAAAGTTCCTTCCCATTCTCAAACAACCTGAAATCAGATTTTTTAAGATTATCAACCGGCTTCCCTTTGTGCATAACCCTGACCGGAACCTCCACATTGATAACAACCATATCCTCCCGGATCTCTTTATCCTGAGAGAACAAACCAGTATAAAATAGAGAAATAGCAAGTAGCAATATAACTGATATATTCTTCATTCCAACTCCTTTCATTCCTGTATCTTCACTTCTGTATCTACTTTAAAAAATTTATAATTATAATACTTAAAAACTGTTTGACTCTTCTCCCAACCATTTGTGCCCATATTTCTGAAAATAAAAGCACCACCCTTGTAACGTTCAGAGATTCTTATGTTAGTCGGGAAGAATAATCCATTATATTCATGATCAAAATACATATCGCATTTCAAAAGTAATTTTGACTTAAATTTGGATGCTGTTCTTTCCATAATTTTATATCCCTTCATAAAAGTAGGAACTACTTTGATCCTTCTTATCGAATAATTAATTGCATCTATATAGATTTTAGCTGAACTAAAGAAAATATTCCCGGGTTTTCTGGGAGAAGCTTCAACAACAATAAATTCACGCTTTTTAATATTCTCTTTCCCGGCAACTTTAAAATTAAATTGAGATTGTTTCTCTTTATCTAAAATGGAATTTGGTCCGAATACAGATTTTTCCATCAAAAAGAATAAAAGGAGTTTAGACGGATCGATCTCCTGATCTTTACTACTTCCAACTCTTTTTTTTCGTTGCTCTGAAACTTTTCTGTTTTTACTAATAATCTGATAATCAAACAAGTAATTTTTTCTATATTTTTTTCTCCTAATCTTTCTCCTTTCCGGTTGAATAGATTCCATTATAAGTTCTTCATTTGCAATGAAAATTTTCTCTATGCAAATAAAATGAAATGCTTCAGTTTTTAGTTTTTCACAATATTTTGCAGATCCGGCAAGATATTTATTTAACAGAGCTTCATTATTATCAATCAGATCGATATCAGCACTTAGAAACACAAAAAAAAGAACTTGGACAAAAATAAAAATATATTTCATGCCCGCCCCCACCTCTTATTGAATTATTAAATATAATTAAACGTAATACTATTAGCAAGTAAATTTCCATGGATTTCAGTTCAATTCTTTGGATTTTGTCGCTTTTTAGTTACAGGTTGCTTATTGATTGGGACACTTCATACTTAACATGGTTGTTGAATATTTAAATGAAAGAGGAATTCAACATGGCAAAGGGAGGAATGAACGAACCGGGTAACAGGGATGTGGGTAAATGTCAGATCGGGGTGTTGTCGATCCTTCTCCAGTCGGTGTAGACCGGATCGAACCCTTTTGCTCTGAGAACTTTTTCGATCTCTTTTAACGATCGGAGGTCTTTAACTCTGAATTGAGGATCTTCCTGAACACCTTCGACATATCCGCCAACACTTGTATTTGATGCAGCAGAGATCCTGGTGATACCAAAATGCAATGCATGATCTCTGAGAGAAGCATCCTCCCGGGTAGATAAATTTATTCCTACTCTGGGGAAGTTAAGTCTTGTAAGAATTATACATTTGACCAGATCCATATCAGTTATCTTGTGGTAATCTGTTTCATCTCCGGGCTCAATAATAAGCCTGGGAAAAGATACAGAATATTCAACTCCCGGATAATTCCTTTCCATGAAGTTAAGATGGTCAAACAGATCATAAAGATCATCTCCAAGTTTTGAAAGTCCGGTAAGTATCCCCATGCTTATCATCCTGATCCCGGACAAAGCAACACGTTCCGGTGTTTTATACCTGTAATCATAATCCTTTTTTTTTCCGGACAGATGCAATTCGTCATAACGATTCCTGTCATACGTTTCCTGATAAACAGTTACTCCGTCAACACCGGCCTTGTATAACTCCAGATACTCATCAGTGTCTAATGGATAAACTTCAAGGCTGATACTGGAAAAATATTTCCCTGCTATCTTTACTGCATCCATCAGGTAACTGACCGGTGACATTTTCCTTGATTCACCTGTAAGGAGCAGAATATTCCTAATCCCGGAGCCGGCAACAATTTTCATTTCAGACTCGATCTGCTTAGGAGTAAGCTTTTTTCTTTTTAACCCGCATGAAGATCGGAACCCGCAATAAACACAATTATTTTCACAATAATTAGACAGATATATAGGAGCGTACAAAGATATTACCTTCCCGAATTGAGCCGCAGTTATCCGGCCTGCCCTGGCGGCAAGCTTTTCCAGCAACGCAGGATCTCTGTCAGCCAGAAAATCACTTATTTCTTTCTTTGTTATCAATCTACTCCTCAAATAAAAATCCGGTAAGGGGCGATGAAGCTGATGCAATATTCCCGGGTTCCGCCATATTTCCCAGCCATGCAAGTCTCCCAGCTTTAACCGCTAGGGAGAATGCCATTGTAGCATTCCCGGGATCATCTGCAAGTGCAACCGCAGTATTTGCAAGAACGGCAGATGCTCCCATCTCCATTGCTTCAGCCGCCTGTGAAGGCCTCCCTATCCCTGCATCAACAACGATCGGAAGAGATGATTCTTTTATAAGTATTTCTATGAATTTTTTTGCTTGTAGTCCTTCCCCGCTTCCAATGAGGGAACCGAGAGGCATTAAAGCAGCCGCACCTGCTTCTTCCATCTCCCTGGCAGCATAAAGATCCGGAGTCATATAGGGCAAAACAACAAATCCTTCAGCCGCAAGTACTCTTACCGCTTCAGCTGTTTCTCTATTGTCCGGAAGAAGATATTTCGAATCATTTATTACTTCTATCTTTATCCAGTCAACTCCTGCTGCCTCTCTGGCAAGACGGGCGATCCGGATTGCCTCCTCGGCATTCCTGGCACCGGAGGTGTTTACCATCAGAATAACATCATCAGGAATAAATTCCAGAATATTCTCACTCTCTGCATCAGCATCAACTCTCCTCATAGCTACGGTCACAACATCTATCTCCGATTCGCTGATACATTTCATCATCTCGGATTTGCTGCCAAATTTTCCTGTACCGAGAAAGAACCTGTTTTTTATTTTTTTACCCGCAATCTCAAGCGGAGGGTTGTTCTGCATTCATCCACCTCCCATAAATTGGATCAATTCGATCCGGTCTCCGTCCTTGAGAAAGATACTTTCTCTCTCTCCCTTTTTGACAACCTTTCCATTAAGTTCAATTATCTTCCCTTTTTCCTTTCCAAGTATTATATTTACAAAGTCATTAAGGCTGGAGATCTTATTGCTTATTATTTTTTCTTTACCGTTTAAAAATATTTTCATATTACTATTGTATATCAAAGTCCGAGAAATTTTGAATAAATTGATCTGGCTATTCCTTTATCCCCTGCACCCTTAATTATAACTCTCCTGTCTTTAAAAATTGTAACTTTCTTTCCTTCTACTTCAAATTCAAGGCGGAAAGGATTAACTTTCATATTTTCAACACCTTTAAGTTTCCCGGCGATAAGTTTCAGATCTGCTTCTGAAGTTCCGGACGGAACTATCTGAATTGAACCATCACAGAGCTGAGTTACAACTTCTTCGTTATCTTCGTTAAGATAGACAAATTCTCTTTTTCCACAGCATTCGCATTTCGGATCTTT
This sequence comes from Candidatus Aminicenantes bacterium UBA647, assembly GCA_002299555.1. Lineage (GTDB taxonomy): Bacteria > Acidobacteriota > Aminicenantia > UBA2199 > UBA2199 > UBA647. The sequence goes on along the minus strand of DBOL01000040.1, from coordinate 17,935 downwards.
TCTGAACTCATGAAGATTAAATTCATTTTTCCAGATATCAAATTGGAGAAGTCCTTTCATATGATCCTTTCCCATCAGGATCTTAAGAGCCTCTGTTACCTGCACTGCCGCGGTTATTGCCGGAACAGTATTGAGAACTCCCATCGTTTCACATGTCGGAATATCACCCTGCTCCGGTAGTTCCGGGAGCAGACACCTCAGGCAGGGGCCTTCTCCGGTGATATTCATTACCATACCGCCTGTTCCCAGCACACCACCATATACCCAGGGGACATCCTCTTTTACGGCATAGTCGTTTATCACCATTCTTGCAGGAATGTTATCAGTTCCATCCATTATCAGGTCATATCCTTTTACCATCTCCGCAATATTTGAACTCATCATATCTTTGATGAGAGATTTTATACTTACTTCCGAATTGATGGACCTTAGTATTGCAGCTGCAGTTTCTGATTTCGACTCCCCGATATCTCTTTCTGAGAACAACACCTGCCTGTGAAGATTATCAATCTCAACAAAATCCCTGTCCACAAGCAGCAGCTCACCTACTCCGGCCCTTACAAGAAGATTTGCAATATTTGTACCGAGTGCTCCACATCCTATCAGAACAACTTTTTTTGAAGAGATAGATTTTTGCCCTTCAGGGCCTATATCCCCCATCATTATATGTTTATCGTATCTTGAGCTCACATTAACCTTTTTCGCTATCTTCAAGGATTTCGTTCATGCTTCCGGACCTGTATCCTTCAAGGTCAAGTGAAACATAAGTAAACCCCAATTCCTTGAATTTTTTCATTATTTCTCTTCTGTTTCTGACAACTATCTCTATCTGGTGATCGTCCACTTCTATCCTCGCAATCTCATTATAATTTCTGACCCTGACCTGGTTCACCCCTAGATCATGGAGAAAACTTTCTCCCCCTTCGATCCTCTCTAATTTTGTTTTAGTTATCACCTCACCATAAGGAATTCTTGATGCAAGGCAGGTAGTCGATGGCAGATCATGGTTGGAAAGTCCAAGAGCCTCGGCAATTTCCGGAATCTCATCTTTGCCTATTTCAGCTTCAACAAGGGGTTCAAAAAAATTCTCTTCTCTGAGTGCATTGATCCCTGGACGATATTCACCGAAATCAGACATGTTCACGCCAAAGGCGATCTTTACAAATCCCTTTCTGGAAGCAACTTCCTTCATCACATCCATCTCTTCTTTCTTACAATGGTAACACCTGTCTACCGGATTTTTCACAAAAGACTCATTCTCCAGTTCAGAATGCTCAACTATTTCATGGGTTATCCCGATCTCCGATGCCACAGTTCTCGCTATGTCCAATTCTCTTCCTGAAAGAGTATCGGATGCTATCGTTACGGCAATACTTTGATCACCCAGTTCATCGTATGCAACCTTGGCGATCAGAGAGCTGTCCACTCCTCCTGAAAAAGCTACCACAAGTGATTCGGAATCTCTTATAACCTCTCTCAATTTATCTAATTTTAATTTGTTAATTTTATCCATTTTACCTCAATTGATTCTATCAGCCGTCAATATCTATGTCAATTTATATGAAGTGCTGATGTGATTTGTTATTTTTTTTCAGATTTGTTAATTTGTTAGTAAATAAAATCACTAAACTTAGGAGGGAAATATGAACTATCCCGTTTGGTATCTCCCCTTGATCGGAGGGCCGCTTATCATCGCATTTGTAGCAATTATTCATGTTGTCGTTTCTCATTTTGCTGTAGGTGGTGGATTGTGGCTAGTCCTGACCGAAAAGAAAGGGTATAGGGAGAATAAAGATTATATTGTAGATTATGTAAAGAAACACGCAAAGTTCTTCCTGTTGCTGACAATGGTTTTCAGTGCATTGACAGGTGTCGGGATATGGTTCACTATTGCATTGATCCACCCCGATGCGACATCTCACCTGATCCATACGTTTGTTTTCGGATGGGCGATCGAGTGGGTATTGTTTGTAATAGAGATCGTAGCAGCATTTTTATATTTTTATAATTTCGGGAAAATATCAAAGAAATTACACCTTCTGATAGGCTGGATATATTTTATCGCAGCCTGGGGATCGCTCCTGGTAATAAACGCAATACTTGCATTCATGCTTACACCGGGAAAATGGATCGCAACTCAGAATTTCTGGGATGGTATTTTAAACCCGAGCTACCTTTCATCAACAGCCTTTCGAACTTTCCTATGCTTTGCCCTTGCCGGAAGTTATGGATTGATGACAGCAACCCGGAAATTCAAAGGCGAACAGAAGGATGAACTGGTCAAATATAACGGAAAATGGATATTCTGGTCACTTGCAGGCCTTATCCCATCCGCATTCTGGTATTATTCAACATTCCCCAAACAAGCTATGGAGGGCCTGGCTGGAAGTTCCGCAATAATGGTATCCTCTTTGTGGCATCTGATCATCAGCCTCGGATTGTTCATTCTATTCCTTATTCTCCTTTACCTCTGGAAAACCAAAAGATTCGGATTCAAGTCTTCAATTGCAATGTTCCTGACCATCTTTGTTTTCTTCGGTGCATTTGAATTTATAAGAGAAGCAGGACGGAAACCCTATATCATCAAAGACTATATGTATTCTACAGGCATCAGGGTTGCAGATTTTGACAGAATCAAAGATCAATCTATTCTGCAGAATTCAAAATGGACCGAGATCAAAGAGATCACTCCTGATAACGCCGTAAAAGCAGGTGGAGAGATCTTCAGGATACAATGTTACGCTTGTCACTCCCTCGGGATCAAGAACAACATCAACAAAAAAATGGTTGATTGGGATCTGAAAAAGATCAGAAGGATAATCGGATCTCTGAAAGGGATAACACCTTTCATGACTGAATTCGCTGGGAATGAAGTTGAGAAAGATGCATTGGCAAAATGGTTCTATTGGGAAATTCATGGCGAATTGCCTCAGGAAGAAGTCGAACAGGGTGGAGCACTTGACGGCCCTGCACTTTTTGAATCTTTCTGTTCTGACTGTCATGAGAATTCTCCGGACGACCCCCTCTTTCTGAATACATCTGATGTTATTGAGATAGATGGGATGATGGATATCCTGAGCAGGCTCAATGAGCTTAACGAGGATATGCCTCCGTTCGAAGGTAGTGAAGAAGAGAAGAAAGCGCTTGCAGAATACATTATTAAATCAAGGAGTAAAAAATGAATAATCTGATAAATATTATCCCCAATCCGGATGCTTTACCGGTTGCGGCCGGATGGTTTCAATTTTTATTACAATTCACTTATTATCTCCATTTGATCAGTGTTGGAATAATGTTCACGATCGCAGTTTCTATGACTGTCGGATATTTCAAGGGTACCTCAGATGAGAATTGGCTTACTTTCGGTAAGGATATGGGACATCTTCTCCCGTTTACGATAGCCTTTGCCATTAATCTCGGAGTTGCTCCTCTCCTATTCATTCAGGTCCTGTATGGCAATTTTTTCTATACTGCATCGACATTGATCGGGACACACTGGATCCTCCTGGTAGTGATCCTGATCCTGGGATACTACGCTGCATACTGGATCGCCTTTCGGGTTTCGGGAAAACACAGGACAAAAAAATATTTAGCCCTTTTTACATCATTCATCCTTGCATGGACAGCTTTCATCCTGGTTAATGTTAATACTCTTATGCTCAAACCGTCGTTGTGGAAAGGATACTTCTCGCATATGGGTGGACTTCACCTCAATACAGGTGATCCGACAATGATTCCCAGATATACATTTTATCTGTTTCTGCTGCTTGCAATAGGAGGACTCTTCATTGCAGTTTATTCAAAAATAAAATATGGCAAAGAGAAATCGAAACCATGGATCGCATTTGGATCTTCCCTCAGTGGCTATTCCTGTTTCCTTACTCTGCCATCTTTCATTTACTACATGAGAATTCTTCCGCATAATATCCGGGAGGTTTTCCTTACCGGAGATGCCACTTGGACGATTGTCAGCGTATTTTGTTTCTTCGGTCTGATAATTACAGGTTATCTGGCTTTGCAGAGAAGAATCATACCCGCTTCCGCCATAATGAGTATAACTCTTATAATATTTGTAATAATGAGAGGGAAAGTGAGAAGCCTGTTTCTGGCGCCATTCTCAGAAAAGTTTTCGACCGTTGGAACGAACACTCAATACGGCGTGATGATACTTTTCCTGGTAACACTGGTTGCAGGACTTGCTCTAATCTTCTGGCTGCTTTGGAAAACACACAAAGAACGGAAGAGTTAAAAAGTCAGAGAAATGTTATCTTGACCCGGGTTACCGGGTGTGATATTTTTACTTCATGCCAACTGAAAAGGACACCCGGGTCGAAAAGACCCTTGATGACCTCAGGAAATTAAGAGCTGATATCTCCGGCACGGCCAAGCTCATAAAACTTGATGAATTCAAAGGAGAATTCTCAGATTTCCCGGAAAATCTTTCGGAAGAAATAATAGAAATATACAGAAAAAAGGGGATAGAAAGGTTGTTTTCCCATCAAAGAACAGCAATAGAAAATATCCTTAACGGCAATAATGTTGTGGTATCAACTCCGACCGCTTCGGGCAAAACTTTAATTTACAACTCTGTAACCCTCAATTCGCTTGTAAATGACAAGTCTTCAAAATCCCTTTATCTATTCCCGACAAAAGCACTTTCTCAAGACCAATTGGCTGAGCTATTCGATCTCAACAAGATGCTTGGGGACAGACTCGGACTTTTTACTTATGACGGGGATACGCCTCAAACCACGAGAAAAGCAATAAGAAAACAAGCCCAGATAGTTATAACTAATCCATATATGCTCCATTCCGGTATTCTGCCCCATCATACGAAGTGGATCAATCTTTTTGAGAATCTGAAATATGTTATTATCGACGAGCTCCACTATTATACCGGAGTGTTCGGTTCCCATATGGGAAATATAGTCAGAAGACTTAAAAGAATTTGCTCTTTTTACGGCTCTGACCCTCTTTTCATAATGTCTTCAGCTACGATCGCCAACCCGGGGGAACTTGCAGAAATGATAACAGGTGAAGACGTCACCCTGATCGAAAAGAGCGGAGCCCCACGCGGAAAAAAATTCATCGTATTTCTTAATCCTCCGGTTGTCAATAAACAGCTTGGAATAAGGAGATCCTACATCTCTCTGGCAAGAGAAGTGTCAGGGATCCTTCTAAAGAACAACCTGACAACTATCACATTCACAAATGCACGCCTGATCACAGAGATCCTTGTCAAATATCTGAAAAGTGATTTTGAACGGAATGTGAATCAGAAAGGGATCATAAGGGGATATCGGGGAGGTTACCTCCCGGCAAAGAGAAGGGAGATCGAGAGAGGACTGAAGTCCGGGAAGATCCGGGGTGTAGTATCAACTAATGCTCTGGAACTTGGAATAGATATCGGATCTCTTGACGGAGTGGTCCTTGCATCTTACCCCGGAACAATTTCATCTACATGGCAGAGATTCGGGCGTGCAGGGAGGAGGTCCTCCAGCTCTATCGGTATCCTGGTTGCTTCATCTTCACCTATCGATCAATATATAGTCAATCACCCGGAATATTTTACGGGAAGATCTCCTGAGACGGGCAGGATCAACCCTGACAACCTGACAATTCTGATAGATCATATAAAATGCGCATCCTTTGAGCTCCCTTTTGTATCAGGGGAAAAATTCGGTAGTGAAGACCTTGAAGAGATTCTGGATTATCTGGCGGAGAACAGAATATTGCTGAAAAGAGATGACAAGTGGTTCTGGACTGAAGAGGGATACCCGGCGGACGCAGTAAGCATTAACAGAGTATCATCAGATAATTTCGTGGTCGTGGATACTACCTCTCGTGAAAAGGTTATAGCAGAAGTTGATTTTTCCTCAGCGCTTGAAACTCTTCATGAAAAAGCAATCTACATTCTTGAGGGAGAACAATATGTTGTTGAACAATTTGACTTTGAGAACAGAAAAGCTTTTGTAAGAGAATCAAACTCTGATTATTATACGGATGCAATAACCTATACTAAAGTCAGTATCCTTGATCTTTTTGACGATACCGGGTTCAGGGACTATGTTATATCTACCGGTGAAGTTCATGTTTTTTCACAGGTTGTGGGCTTTAAAAAACTGAAATTTTTCACCAATGAAAATGTCGGTTCAGGCGACCTTCAGCTCCCTCAGCGTGAAATGCACTCTACCGCCTTCTGGCTTACTATCAGGAAAGAACTTCTTGACTCGATAGATATTAATACTGAAGATAAAATAGAGGCGATAAACGGGATTGCCTATCTCATGCGGCATATCAGTGCAGTTATGCTGATGTGCGATGTAAAAGATCTGGGTGTATCAGTAGAAGATAACATCACTAAGGAACCGATAAGTAAAAGACCCGGGAAATCTGCCGGGAGCTTTGCGAACAACGGACATAGTTTCGAACCAAACATATACATATATGACAGTTATCCGAACGGTATCGGGTTCTCTGAAGTTCTCTACGAAAAAGGGAAAACTTTGATGGAAGATGTTTTATCCACCATAGACGGTTGTGACTGTCCGGCAGGATGTCCTTCCTGTGTGGGCCCTCCGATAAGAAAAGGCGGGAAACATAAGGAAGCTGCAAAATTCATTGTCAGATCGCTTACCGGTAAGGTATATAATTAGAAAAAATATTTTAGCCCTTTATTTCAGAGTAAGGATGTCTTCCACCTCTTTAATAGCTTTGACCTTTCTGAGAAGTATCTTCATCTCCTCGCTTTTCCCCAGAGAAGGGAGCAATATATAATCTGACAATTCATCACAAAGCTTTATCCGCGCCAGATCCTCTCTCTTCTCAATAGCAAAATTAAGTATCTTCTTTTCATCTATCTCCAAGACCTCAATAGGGATCATTCCAACCCTCAGACAAAACTCCGCTCCTAACTTCTCGATCAGAAAAGGATCCGGCAGATCGTGTCCCAGTTTGGATTCATGAATACTATTTTGATCCAGAAGGAAAAGCTCAAGGTCTTCCGGAGTTATCAATTTCATTCTGATAAAAATCTCACCAAGTTTAGCTTTCATCTCTTTTTGCATTGAAATAGCTACATCCAGGTCCGCCTTGGAAATCTTTCCCGCATTCAATAACAATTCACCCAGCTTCATATCTTTTTGCCTGAGTGACCTTTGTTTCATTTCAAAATATTCAGGGGGAGCATCTTTCAGGATATTGCTACGGTAATCTTCAGAAGCACCGCATAAACATTGATAACAGAAAAGGCAGAGAGGGGTAGGCTCGAAGTGGCAGCAGAATGTAGAATCGAACATATTGAATTCAGCACCACAATGCCAACAGGGAATCAGGTACTTCTGATCCTTTTCCATTTTCCTCTCTCTTAAAAGTATAGATACAAATAAATAAAATTTCCACAAAAATTTTTAGTGAAGAAATTTCTTGCTCTTGATATCTCCATTTATGAGTATTATAATTATCGGATTGAACAAAAAGGATCAAGTAAATGGAAGAAAAAATATTCGAGGTTGATACGATCTACATAAAGAACACAGGCTCTACCGATTATTCTATCGAATGTGTAAGCAGAAGGAAGAAGTCAATAATTTTGAATTATTCAAATGCAGACGGAGTCGAAATAAACGCTCCGGTGGCACTCGAGGTGAAGAATGCAATTATGTCCTGCAGTGGGAATAATGAGAGGATATGGAACATGAGATTCAATTCTCCTGCAAATCTCAAGATCGGTTATTCCGGAAAGATAATAATACAGGTTATTTGAAACAATGATCTCCGAGGAAATCCTCAGAAAGGTTAGAAGGATAGAAATAATTTCGAAAAAAAGTTCGAGTGAGGTCTTCTCGGGAGAATACCATTCAGCATTTAAAGGAAGAGGGATGGAATTCTCAGAGGTCAGAGAATACTATCCGGGCGATGAGATCAGATTTATCGATTGGAATGTGTCATCACGGATGGGGAAGATCTACGTTAAGCAATTTGTTGAGGAGAGAGAGTTAACGGTAATATTGGCTGTTGACCTATCTTCGTCACTTGACTTTTTTTCAGGAGAGAAAAGCAAAAAAGATGTTGCAGCTGAGATCTCTGCGATAATTGCTTTTACTGCAAACAACAATAAAGATAAAGTAGGACTACTGGCCTTTACTGATAAAGTAGAATTATACATACCTCCCAAAAGAGGGCGATCACATCTCCTCAGGATAATCAAAGAGATATTGACCTTCAAACCTAATAGCAGGGGAACATCAATAGAAAACGGACTCACCTATCTGAACAAGGTCATTAAAAAAAAGGTAATTGTATTTCTGATATCCGATTTTATTGATAAAGATTTTTCACTTCCCCTCAGGATCTCCGGGAGAAAACATGACCTGATAGCTATTAATATTTCTGACAAAAGGGAAATTGTATTGCCTGAAAAAGGTATTTTCAGATTGAGAGATAGTGAAAGCGGCGAGGAATTTATGGTTGATTTTTCATCTGAAAAGATCCGGAGAAAATTCCGCCTGCAAAATGAGCGGGAGTATAAAGTCCTGAAAGAATTGTTTAATAAATATAATGTGGATTCAATAGACATATCAGGCGAAAAAAACTATGAGAAACCTCTTTTTAACTTTTTTCTGAAAAGGAGGAAAAAACATTCAAGATGAAAAAATTGATCCTTATACTTTTAGTACTCTCTTTTACTCTGGGTCTCTTATCTGAATCACAGGTATCAGTATCAGTTTCTTCAACCGGAGTAACGATTGGAGAGAGGATCACACTCAAGTTTATTGTAAGGACATCCGCTGAAAGTGATTCAATAAAAATATCGCCCGGGAAGCCTGAATTCGAGTTTATTGAGGAGGCAGAGATCTCAATAAGTGACAATGAGGAGGTAAAGACATTTGAGAAAAATTTTGATATCTCTTTCTTTAAAACCGGGGATTTTAATGTGGGCCCTTTTGATATCAGCCTTATCAATAAGGGAAAAATCATTAAAGAATTCCATTCAAATACCATCCCTGTCAGTGTCAGATCTGTACTGGAAAAAGACGACAAAGACATCAAACCATTAAAAAACCTCTCTGAAATAAAAGGGAATCCTTTCTATCTGCTTAAATATGTATTGCTCACATTGATCATTGCGGTAATAATATTTCTGACTGTTTATTTTCTCAGACGGAGGAAAAAAACAGATGAGCAGAATATCTCCATCCCATTGCACCCGGAAGTGGAATTCAGGAACAGAGTAGAATCTTTATGGAAAACTGATCTTCTTAATACCGGAAAAACCAAAAAGTTCTTTTTAAAACTGACTGACTCTTACAAGGTCTTTATGTCAAGGCTATACAATTTTAAAGCAGAGGATCTTACCACATATGAGATCATACAAAATCTCAGGAATTTCGAACAGGACAAAAATGTTCAGAGCAATTTCGATCAGGTATTTCTCATCTCTGATCTTTCAAAATTTGCTAAATACACCCCCTCACAGAAGGAAGTAGAAGAGATAAGGGAAAACCTGTTCGGAATAATAGATATAATAGGTGATCGCAGGAAAAAAGAAGAGGAGGAAGAAACAGATGCCTCACTTTGAATATCCACTCGCATTGCTTCTCCTATTATCAGTTCCGGCCCTGACAATGTGGAAACGTTTCGGGGATAGAAAAGGGAAAAGATATATCAATTATTCATCAGGAAAGTTTCTCAATAGCAGTGAAAATGGTTTAAAAATATTTTTTATAAAAAACCTCTTTTATATTAAACTTCTTACACTTGTACTCTTCATTATTGCTCTGGCACGTCCACAGCTACTGGACTATTATGATGTGGAAAACAAGAAAGGGATCGATATACTTCTTGCAATGGATATATCCGGATCTATGGCTTCACTAGATTTCAAACCTAAAAACAGGCTTGAAGTTGCTAAAGAAGTAATTAACGGGTTTATCAGCAAGAGGAAAACCGACAGGATAGGGCTGGTCGCGTTTGCCGGCGCTGCAGTCACGAAATGTCCCCTCACACTGGACTATGAGATGCTCAACTATTTTCTGAACATGACCAGCCTGGGAGAACTCGAGGATGGGACAGCACTTGGAATGGCCCTTGCAACTTCAGTCAACAGGATCAAACATTCAAAAAGCAGAACAAAGATCATCATACTTCTTACAGATGGGGTGAATAACAAAGGCGAAATCGATCCGAGAGATGCTTCACAGATCGCACTTAATTTCGGGATCAAAGTGTACACTATCGGTGTAGGTAAACGTGGGAAAGCTCCATTCCCTGTCACAGACGGGTTCGGAAGGGAAACTGAGATAATGGTAGATGTTGAGATAGATGAAAAAGTATTGAGAGAGATCGCAAATATGACCGGCGGACTGTACTTCAGAGCAACTGACAAGGATTCACTGGACAAAATATTTACTGAAATAAACAAATGGGAAAAAACTGAAATATCGACAAAAAGGTTCTACAATACACAGGAACTCTACCCCTATTTTCTTTTACCGGGACTTTTTATGTTTCTTATGGCCGAATTCTCAAAAAGAAGTATTTTAAGAACAATCCCCTGATAACTCAGACCAGGGTCATCCCAAGGGCAATAGCTTTTTCATTCAACGGAATAAGTTTGTGATGCCTCTCGGGAAGTGTCTCCTTTAATGCTACAATAAGAGATTCCTTCTTTACTATATCATTTACCTTGACCAATGCTCCAAGAATAAGCATATTCATTACCTGTACATTCTTAAGTTCCTTGTTGGCCTTATCAACTGCCGGTATTGCAAACACTCTTATATCATCTCTCTTCGGGCCGTCTTTGATCGTACTGCTTTCCCAGATCAGGATCCCGCCCTTTTTTACCTTCGGCTCAAATTTGTCGAGAGAAGGCTGATTTAGAGCGATCACAACATCATACATAGTAACAATAGGTGACGAGATCGGTTTATCGCTCACATTTACCATACAATTCGCGGTTCCTCCACGCATCTCAGGGCCATAGGACGGCATCCAACTGACTTCCCTGCCCTCTTTCATTGCAGCATATGCAAGAAGTTTCCCCATGGACAAAACACCCTGTCCGCCAAAACCTGCAAATATCATTTCATTAAGCATTCTGATCTCCTATTTCCCCGGTTCCTTAAAAATTCCTAACGGATAGTAAGGTATCGATTGTTCTACGATCCAGTCCATAGATTCAACAGGAGTACACTTCCACCCCGACGGGCAATTTGATACAACCTCAACAAATTGAGTGCCGATGTTCTGCTGCTGAATTTCAAGAGCCTTTCTAAATATCCTTTTTGCCTTTCTGACATTTGCGGGATTGTTTCCGCTTACCCTGGCGGCAAAAGCAACACCATCAAGAGGTGTTACCATCTCGGTCATCTTCAAAGGAGATCCCATACTTTTTTTGTCTCTTCCAAGTGGACTTGTAGTTGTTTTCTGTCCATTTAAAGTTGTAGGGGCCATCTGGCCTCCGGTCATCCCGTAAATACCATTATTAATAAAAATAAAGAGAAAATTCTCACCTCTGTTACATGCATGCAGTGTTTCCGCTGTTCCGATAGCAGCAAGGTCACCATCTCCCTGATATGAGAAAACCATCCTGTCAGGAAGCATCCTTTTTATTGCCGTGGCAACTGCAGCAGCTCTCCCGTGAGCAGCTTCCTGCATATCCACATCCATATAATCATATGCAAATACTGAACATCCAACGGGGCAAACACCCACTGTTTTCTCCTGGATGTCCATCTCCTCGACTACTTCCATAAATATTTTATGCATAATGCCATGAATACAACCAGGGCAATAGTGCATTTTATTATCTGTAAGGGTCTTTGGTTTCTGATATATTACCTCGTATCCTTCTCTCATTTATATCTCCTTATAATTCCCCGGCTTTCTTTTGTATAAAATCGATAACCTCTTCAGGTGTCGGGATGATACCACCGGTCCTTCCATAGAAGAACGTGGGTTTCCTGCCGTTAACTGCAAGCTTCACATCCTCTACCATCTGTCCGGCACTCATCTCTATAGAAAAGAAAGCCTTTACTTTGTCATCACTCGCGAGTTCGATGATCCTTTCAGAAGGGAACGGCCATAGCGTAATGGGTCTGTGAAGTCCCAACTTTATACCGGCTTCCCTGGCGAGATCTACTATCTTCTTCGAAGTTCTGGATGTAACTCCATAAGCAGTTATAATTAATTCTGCATCTTCGATCATATACTCTTCAAATCTCACTTCCTTTTCTTCTATTTTTCTAAATTTCTTCTGGAGAGAAATGTTCTTTCTTTCCATATCGTCAGATTGGATATATAAAGAAGTTATATAGTTTCTTTCTCTGTCATGAGTTTTCCCGGTTGTCGCCCAGGGCTTGTTCGGTTTGTATGGGATCGGATCTGGAAGTTCAACCTTCTCCATCATTTGTCCGATAGCTCCATCTGACAAAATAAGTACCGGAGTTCTATATTTATCTGCAAGTTCAAATGCAAGGATCGTATGATCTACCATTTCCTGTACGGAGTTCGGTGCCAGGACTATCTGTCTGTAATCACCATGCCCTCCACCTTTCACGGCCTGAAAATAATCTCCCTGCCCAGCCTGAATTGTACCAAGACCCGGCCCTCCCCTTGCTATATTTGCAACAACGCAAGGCAATTCAGCACATGCAATATATGACACGCCTTCCTGCATCAGGGAATATCCCGGAGAAGATGTTGTGGTCATTACTCTGGCTCCGGCGGCAGCACCACCGTAAACCATATTTATCGATGCAACCTCGCTCTCCGCCTGAATTAGAGTATAATCATGATTAGGCTCTTCGGCAGCAAGATATTCAATGACTTCGGACTGGGGTGTGATCGGGTACCCGAAATATCCCTGCATCCCGGCTCTGATAGCGGCTTCCGCAAGAGCCTCATTTCCTTTCATAAATCTTATTTCACCCAATTTTTCCTCCATTCAGAAACTAACTTTTTTTCTTATATACAGTTATAACAGAATCAGGACACATAACCGCACAATTCATACAGGCAATACATTTGTCTGGATCTGACATATAGGAATAATGATAACCGAAAACATTCGTATCGTCCTGTTTCAACGCGAGACACTGAGTAGGGCAATTAGCAACACAGAGGCCACACCCTTTACACGTGTCAACCAGTATTTCGACATAACCTTTAGCAGGCATAAAGAACCTCCTTTTGTGAAATATTATTGTATTACTTTGAAAATCAATGTCAAGTATGAAATAGAATAATTATACTAAATCCCGCCTCATCCCAAAGCTACGTCAAGGGTCATCATAATTGTGAAACCTATTATAACCCCGACCGTCGCAATATCAGTATTTTTGCCGATCTGAGATTCAGGTATCAACTCTTCAACAACAACAAAGATCATTGCACCGGCTGCAAAAGCAAGCGCATAAGGAAGCATAGGCCTGATCAGGAGAACTGAAGCAGCACCGATCACACCTGCGATCGGCTCAACAACACCGGATAATTGTCCATAATAAAAACTTTTCGCTTTACTCAACCCCTCTCTGTGCAGGGGTACCGAAACTGCCGCCCCTTCAGGAAAGTTCTGGATGCCTATTCCGAAAGCAAGTGCAATCGCACCTGCAAGTGATACCGACGATAGGTTTGCACCCAGAGCTCCGAATGCCACTCCGACCGCAAGGCCTTCGGGAATATTATGGAGTGTGATAGAAAGGACAAGAAGAATAGTCCTTCTCCACCCGGTTTTGATCCCTTCTGCCTCTTCCATGGGAAATCCGAGATGAAGATGAGGAAGGATTTTATCTATGCTCCAGAGGAAAGCACCACCAAGTACAAACCCGATAGCTGCCGGTACCCATGGTACCATATTCATCTCTTCCGCCATTTCTATAGAAGGCGCCAGCAGAGACCAGTAACTCGCCGCAATCATAACACCTGCAGCAAAACCAAGCATCCCATCCATCATTTTTTTATTAAAATTTTTGAACAGAAAAACAACTGCTGCACCAAGTGCGGTCATAAACCATGTGAAACATGTTGCGACCAGAGCCTGAACAATCGGGTTTAATCCTCCAAACCATTCCATATAACCACCTCAATATTATTAGACTAAATTCCGGAAAATTTTTCAACCGAATTTGAGGGACGTAGCTTAACTTCGTAACTTTATCAATTCAACATGACTAAAAAGAGCTTATCTGATTGGTTTGGATTATTGTCAATAATTCGATCACTGAGCTTGTCGAAGTGGCCGGGTAAGGGATGGAATCTTTAATTATTCAGGACCGTATGATATACTCGACATCGCAATGAAACAGTTCTTTCTAAAACATCTTAAGGTCTTTCTGATTGTCATCAGTATAGTTGTTACAATCCTCGTGGGTGCATTGACCGGGATCCTTCTGGTCTATCAGAAAGGGCTCCCCCAGATAACAAACCTGGAGGATATAAAACCGGTAGTTATGACAAGGATATATGACGACAACAAAAAACTTCTTAAGGAATATGCGATCGAGAAAAGGATCATTCTTAAATATAGTGATATCCCGCAGATCCTTAAAGATGCGATAATCGTATCGGAAGATTCAAGATTCAAGTCGCATTGGGGAATAAGTTTCACAAGTATCTTTCGTGCTGTTTCCGGAATAGTATTCAAAAAGAATCTGGGAGGTGGAAGTACGATCACAATGCAGCTTGCCCGAAACCTGTTTCTTTTCGAAGAGAGGAAGAAAAGGACGTTCGGGAGAAAACTAAAAGAGATCCTACTATCAATTCAGATCGAAAAAAATTATTCAAAAGACCAGATCCTCACTTTTTATTGCAATAAGATACCATTCGGAGGGCCTGCCTATGGAGTTGAGGCTGCATCCAAATACTATTTCGGTAAATCTGCACGTGACATAAATCTTGCAGAATCTGCACTTTTAACAGCTATAATCCCCAGCCCGAACGGTAGATATAATATTTTCAAGAATTCGGATAATTGTTTAAGAAAAAGAGATCAGATACTGAGGAAAATGCTTAACCTCAAATATATTACGAAAGAAGAACTTGAGAATGCACTTAAAATTGATCTCCCGGATGAACCTTTCGATAACGACGAATATGAGATCGGGAGCTATTTTGTCGAGGAGATCAGGAAAGACCTGGAATCAAAGTTCGGAGATACTCTCTTGTACGAAGGCGGGCTAAAAGTCTACTCTACGCTGAATAGTGAAATGCAAAAATGGGCCGAGGAATCCCTTCAACAAGGATTGAGGGACCTGCACAAAAGAGGCGGGTGGAGAACTGAGAAAAAACTATTCAATGTTATAAAAGAGAAATTAGATCCGAAAACATATGAACATGACTCATGGGATAAAGTAAAGATCAAAGTTGGTGTGATAACAAGCGGACTGGTAACGAATGTTAACAATTCAAAAGCTATTTTCAGAATAAAAGATCACAAGGGTTCCCTGAGTGCAAAAGAGGCAAAGTGGACAAAATATTCACTCAGGAGAGTATTAAAAAAAGGGGATATTGCACTGGTAAAGATCCTGGAAATAGATGAAAAGAAAAAAGAATTAAAGCTCGGGCTTGAACAGGAACCCGAGATGACCGGAGCATTGCTGGCAATAGACAACAGAACGGGAGCAATTAAAGCAATGGTCGGAGGATATAATTTCGAGAGAAGTAAGTGGAATAATGCCACGCAGGCTCTGAGGCAGACCGGATCAACAATAAAACCGATAGTATATACCGCAGCGATTGAGAACGGGTATACTCCCTCGACGATCATCCTTGACGAACCGAGGATATTTGAGAACCGATGGACCCAGGAACCTTATGAACCAAGAAATCATACAGGGAAATATATGGGGCCGGTCACATTCCGGATGGCTCTGGAGAAATCCAAGAATCTGGTAACTGCCAGAATTGTTGAATCGATAACCCCCCCTAAAGTAGTTGAATATGCAAGGAAGTTCGGAGTAACTTCGAACCTTATACCTGTAATGTCTATAGGACTCGGCTCTCTTGAGATAACTCTAAAAGAGATGGTTGCAGCTTATACAGTTTTTCCCAACTACGGGATAAGGGTAAATCCGTATAAGATAATCTCGATCCTCGATCAGAATAACAATATAGTTGAAGAAAACTTTCCTGACAAAAAACAGGTCCTCGAGCCTGATACAGCTTATGTCATGAACTACTTGCTCCAGGGTGTTGTAAAATATGGATCCGGTTTCCGGGCAAGGGTTCTTGATGCACCGGTCGGTGGCAAGACGGGAACTACCAATAATTTTACAAATGCCTGGTTCATAGGGTATACCCCTACCATTACATTGGGAGTATGGGTCGGTCATTTTATAGAAAAATCTCTCGGGAAGGATGAGACCGGATCAAGAGCAGCAGCACCGATCTTTGTAAATTTCATGAAAAACTATCTCGAAAAATATCCGGAGATGAAAAGATACAGAAAACCTTCCGGTGTGATCATGGTCAAGATCGATAAAATGACAGGGAAACTATTTTCTCCCGGCTGCCTCTACCCCTTTTTGGAGTGCTTCCTGAAAGGAAATGAACCTCTCGACAATTGCACGGAAGAAGACCATATGCAGATCCAGGACTATTATGGAAAATTTAAAGGTTCAGTATCCGAAGACGACGGGTAAAAAAGGGGTGCCACCCCGGCACCCCTGAATATAATTAATATAAGGCTGCCTGTTCGCTATTTGGTTTTTGTGGTATTTTTCGCAATTAGGAAGTAACCCATTATCACTTTATCGGGTTTTGTTACTTTGATCCGGAAATATTCATAACCTCTCATAAAGCTTTTCCGCAACAAGAATTTCCTCTTTCCGACCCTGCTCTTTCTGACCTTAACGATCGCAACTTCTTCAAAAAGGAGTTCATCTGTCGGATTAAAAACATTGAACAAAAATTCTCCTTCTTTTTCCATAAGTGTGACTTTGTAAACACCTTTTTTATAACTCTTTCCATCATGAATAAATGCCCTCGGAAACTTCACACTACCGATTTTGAGATCACTTATTTCTACAATCGAATCATCGGCCGGAACTGAAAGGGCAAAAAATAAAATGGTCACCAAAATTATTATTGTTTTTTTCATTTTCCCCTCATGGCTTCTCCCCTTTTACATAGCCTGTAAGAGAATTATATGTTACCGGATTTTTAAATGTCAAGGAGAAAAACTTTTTTGCCCCGATTGTTTTTTAGCATCAAAAATATTATAATTTTTTACTGATGATCTTGAGGCAATAATATACTGAGAAATGGATATTAAAAATATAAAAAATTTCTTTTCGGGTAAATATGAATTTATCAGACTTCTGGGAAGAGGCGGATTTGCAGAAGTTCATCTTGCACTTGACAAGATGCTTGAAAGAAAAGTAGCAATAAAGATCCTCCTGCCTCAGCATGCATCTGATCCGGATATCGTTAAGAGGTTCATAAGAGAGGCGCGTCTTTATGCAAAGCTGGAGCACCCCAACCTTATAAATATCTACGAAACAGGTATTGCTGAAGGAACCGCATTCATCGTTATGAAGTATGTTAAGGGTGAAAACCTGAAAACTTATATACAAAAAGATATCAAAACAAGACTTTCCCTTGCTCCAAAAGTGATCAGGTCACTATCCGGAGCTTTAAACTATATTCACGAGAAAGGGATAATCCACAGGGATATAAAACCGGCAAACATAATTCTTGAGGAGGAAGGTGACAATATTTACCTTGCTGATTTCGGGATAGCCAGATCGGTATCAAGCCAGACCATGACGGAGACCGGATCGATCATGGGTTCTCCATATTATATTTCTCCTGAACAGATAAAAGGGGGAGCAGTCGATCAAAGGTCTGATATATATGCTCTTGGTGCCACTTTATACGAGCTTGTCACCGGGAAACTTGTGTTTTCTGCCGACTCATCAGTAGAAATACTTTA
>DBOL01000096.1 GCA_002299555.1 Candidatus Aminicenantes bacterium UBA647 | reverse complement strand
GTAATATAATAAATCCCGGGGGGACTTAACTCCCTCCGGATTTATAAACAAGGAGTTGGAATGAAGGGGTTAGAAACAACTGATCTGCCGTTAAAACTATTCAAAAGAGGTAAAGTTCGTGATGTATACGAATTCAACGATAATCTTCTTATAGTTTCAACGGACCGTATATCCGCATTTGATTACATTCTCCCTTCAATGATCCCTGATAAAGGAAAGGTTCTGAACCAGATATCTTCTTTCTGGTTTGATAGAACCGGTGATAAATTCCAAAACCATATTGTCAGCTCCAGTCCTGAAGATATTCCTGAATTCTCAAACTTTTCTGAAAAGATTAGCGGGAGATCGATCCTTGGCAAAAAACTTCGTCCATTTCCGATCGAAGCAATAGTGAGGAATTACATTGTAGGATCAGGATGGAAAAGCTATCAGAAGGAAGGAAATATATGTGGAGTTGATCTTCCAACCGGTTTAAAGTTTGGACAGAAGTTCCCGGAACCTATCTTTACACCAACGACAAAAGAGGATGATGGCCATGATGAGAATATCACTTTTGATGAAATGAAAAGTATTATTGGTGATGATTATTCTAAAAAGATCAGGGAACTTTCTATAGATCTTTTTAATCAGGCCTCAGGATTTGCTGCTTCAAAAGGAATTATAATTGCTGACACAAAGTTTGAATTCGGAATGGATGAAAACGGCAATATTATTATTATTGATGAGATTTTTACGCCGGACTCATCAAGATTCTGGAAAGCAGATGATTATAAAGAGGGGATAGAGTCTCCGGCATACGATAAACAATTCGTGAGGAATTTTCTTCTCGATTCTGAATGGGACAGAAATTCTATACCTCCCAGGTTACCTGAAGATGTAATAAACAGAACAAGGGACAAATACCTTGAAATTTTCTCAATATTAACAGGTCGTACTTTATGAGCTTTGATTGGAACTTGCTTGATATTATTTTTGTTATCATTACCTTTGTTTCAATTCTTGTCGGAATATTAAGAGGTTTTGTCAAAGAGTTGATGTCAATCATATTCATGATACTTGCTGTTGTATTATCTATACTTTTTTATAAGGAAGCAGGTCTTTTTTTCAATGGTTTTATAAGTAATCCCGAGGTGGCTAATTTTACAGGTTTTATAACTGTTTTTATTGCAATTCTTATTGCAGGGTCTATTATTACTTTCTTTCTCAGAAAATTAATAGTTATAGGGCCATTAAGATCGATAGACAGAATACTGGGAGCTTTGTTCGGTTTTGTCCGTTCTGCTTTGATCTGTTCTATAATTCTTTTTGGAATTCTTGCATTTCCGGGAGACAGAAAAAAAATTGTCAGTAATTCACAATTTGCTCCTCAGGTTTACATGGTAATACAGGTTATTATGGGATATATACCTGAAAGTTTTAAAAAGAGTGTGAGTGCTTAATGATAAAAGACAAAAGAATTCTTGAACTCGTAGAAAGATTTGAAGATCTTACAATAAAAAAACAGATGAAAATACTGGCAATAAAAGCTGCAGGTTCTAAATCCATTTTCTTTAAAGAGATATTGAGTGAATTCGAGAAAACACTTCTCCAGGCATATCTGGAGAAATATGATCACAACATATCGAAAATGTCACTTGGCATAAAAATTCACAGAAATACAATTCAAAAAAAAATGAAAATGTGGAATATCAAAGAAAAGAAGAGAAAACAGACGTAAATCTTTAAAACCTAGAGAAAACAATACTGTATTTACATATATAATGCTCTAAACCCTGTTAAACAAATTTGACAAAACCTACATCAATTTTATATAATATCAGTTAAAATTTCATTTGATAAAGGAGATAAAAAAAATGGCAAAAGAAATTACTTTAGGAGAAGAAGCGAGACAGGCTATACTGAGAGGAGTTAATCAGTTGGCAAACACTGTCAAGGTTACTCTCGGACCAAGAGGAAGAAACATAGTATTAGAAAAAAAATTCGGTTCACCGACAATAACAAAAGATGGTGTAACTGTTGCTAAAGAGATCGACCTGAAAGATCCCCTTGAAAATATGGGAGCACAGATGGTCAAGGAAGTTGCATCAAAAACTTCTGATGTAGCAGGTGATGGTACAACTACTGCAACCGTTCTGGCTCAAAGTATTTATCAGGAAGGGCTTAAAATGGTTGTTGCAGGAGCAAATCCTACACTTATTAAAAGAGGGATTGATGATGCTGTAAAACTGATCGTTGAAGAGATTTCCAAAATAAGCAAGGAAGTATCCGGCAAAATGATCGCTCAGGTTGGATCAATTTCTGCAAACAATGATATGTCGATCGGAGAAATTATTGCAGAGGCGATGGCAAAAGTAGGAAAAGACGGAGTAATCACTGTTGAAGAGGGGAAATCACTTGAGACAGTATTGGATTTTGTGGAAGGTATGCAGTTTGACAGAGGATTTCTTTCTCCTTATTTCGTAACTGATCCAGACAGAATGGAAGCTTCACTCGAAGATCCGTTCATTTTACTTCATGATAAAAAGATCTCAAATCTCAGAGAGATGCTTCCACTTCTTGAACAGATCGCTAAATCAGGAAAGCCTTTCCTTATTATTGCAGAGGATATTGATGGAGAAGCACTTGCAACTCTCGTTTATAATAAGATCAGAGGGATGCTAAATGTAGTTGCAGTAAAGGCTCCCGGATTCGGTGACAGAAGAAAAGCAATGCTTGAAGATATTGCAATTATTACAGGCGGAAAAGTTATTTCCGAAGAAACCGGACAGAAACTTGAAAATGTTACTATTGAAGATCTCGGAAATGCTAAAAAGATCTCTGTAAACAAGGATGATACAGTAATAGTTGAAGGAAACGGTACCGAAAAAGATATAAAAGGAAGGATCAAACAGATCAGAGCTCAGATAGAAGATACTACTTCTGAATATGACAAAGAAAAACTTCAGGAAAGACTTGCGAAGCTTTCCGGTGGTGTTGCCGTGATCAGAGTTGGCGCTCCAACAGAAACCGAGCTTAAAGAGAAGAAAGCAAGAGTTGAAGATGCAATGCATGCAACAAAAGCTGCTGTTGAAGAAGGTATTGTTTCAGGTGGTGGAATTGCACTGCTTAAGAGTCTGAACATATTGAAGAAAACAAAGTTCCAGGGAGATATGCAGTATGGAATTAATATTCTCCTTAAAGCTTTACAGTCACCGATCAGGCAAATTGCTGAAAATGCCGGTGTTGAGGCTTCTACAATAATCGAAAGGGTAAAAAGATCAAAGAATCCTAATCTGGGATATGATGCTCTTAATGAAAAGTTCGTTGATATGCTGGCTGTTGGGATCATTGATCCTGCAAAAGTTGTCAGAACTGCCTTGCAGAATGCTTCATCTGTTGCAGGCCTTCTACTTACTACAGAAGGGCTTATTTCCGATATTCCCGAAGATGGTGGTGCTCCGATGATGCCTCCAGGTGGTGGAATGGGTGGAATGGGCGGAATGATGTAAATAACCCGCACTAAAATATAAGGCTCTGTTCTTTGAACAGGGCCTTTTTTTTTGCCTGAAAATATTCTTGACAGAAATCAAATATTGGGTATAATTAGAATTGGATTGGGAAGTCGTCCAATTGGCAGGACATATGCCTCTGGAGCATAGGATTGGGGTTCGAGTCCCTGCTTCCCAGCCATTTAATCGTGGCCCTATCGTCTAGGGGTTAGGACGGGTGATTCTCAGTCATCAAACCGGGGTTCGATTCCCCGTAGGGCTAAATCCTCTTATAGCGCAGAGAAGAGGGATCACAATGTTGGAAAAGTCATCACACCTTCAACAAGATTCAATTGTTTCATAAAGCCAATGGTATTTTTGTGATCTCCTCTTTAATACTTTCTGTTAATAAATGAGCATAATGTTTCTCCTCATAAAGTTAATTGATAAAATATCGTCTTCTTAGTATTATTAATTTAAGAGCATTCACATTATTAACTAAAAAGTAGTTCAAATTTTTATAAATATAAGGAGCTTATCTATGAGAAAAGTTAGATTTCTTGTTTTAGTTTCATTTTTTATTATTTCGATTCTTACACTTACAAGAACCGGTGCGGCTATGAATAATCCTGAACTTATCAGGTGGAAAGCTCCCGATTTTAATCAGTTTACAGTATCCGCATTTAGAGCTGTTTTCGGAGCTGAACCTAGTCAGAGCGACTGGACCTATGCAAATCGATTCAGGGTAAATAACAGGAGATATGAATTATTTATTGCTCTTATAAGTTCAAAAAGATATAAAAACTTGTATGGCCATTTGGAGAAGAAGTATTCTGTCTGGTGGAAAACCCGCCATATAGAAACTGATACTGGAAAAAGGGCTTGTCACTGCTATTATTTTGCAGATTTTTCACATGGTGGATATATACCAAATATGCAATATATTGGTAAAACTTTACCAGCAGGAAATTTAAACTATGGTGTTGCCAGAGCATTAACTTTATTTTGTGCTGCTGCTGATAAGTATACATGTACTCATCGTGACTGTGGCTTCACCGGGACAGGTTCATCTAATAATGCAGAAAATAATAATCCAACATCAATTGGTACCAATCTTATAAAGCAACCGAATTTTTCAGGATTCAATAATCCAGGACCATGGATCAAGTGGAGTTCTTCCAGAGCAAATCAGTCATTTGCGAAAACTGTTACCTTAAACAAAGGTAAGATAAAAACTGCACTCTATATAAAAAATCTTTCAGGAAGAGGGACACATACATTTGGGAAAACCTCTCAACTGATACGTGTAAAAAAAGGTCAAAGGTATCAGATAAGTTTTTATGGATTTACAAAAGGATCCGGATCATCATATGGAGGGATAGTAATTACTATTGCTCCTTTTGCGTTCTCTTCTCTTAAATGGGAAAAAAGTCCTGTCAGGATGAATACAAAAACGAAAGGATGGGAGAAATTTGAAGGAATTTTTATTGCCCCCACATCTTTTATAGAACTTCGGATTATTTCAGAAGACCGTGGAGAAGCATGGATAACTGCGATGTCTTTAATTCCACTTTAGAATATTATCCTTCCTGGTAATAATGAAAATACATATCCTCCGGATAATACAATAGTACAAAAAAATAATGATTCAAATATGACCTTATCTAATGTGTACACGGTCATATATTGTTGATTAATTATTGAGGAATTTATCTAATCATAGTAATGAAAAATAAAAGCTTTATGACACAACTAACCATTGTAATCATCCTGATTTTGTCCGGAAGCATGTCGTGGGCAAGTAACTCTCAAAAGTGGCTGGGAGTGGGAATGACTCCTCATATGTTAAGGAGTGGAGGAGTTTCGCCTGGCCAACCATCCATTGATATTCTTGGTACCGAGTGGTCTTCTTATGAAGGATCTGGTGGAAGTGTCAGATCTCTCTGGTATCGGACAGGATCTTCTTCTAATAAATGGAATGTGATTTTCGATAATGGTACGAAATGCATTGCAACTGTATATCTTTCTTCGAAAAGTGTAAATATTGTTAGTAATGCAATTAGTGGTACTTACAAAGGTTCGAAATATTCCTATTGGGGGACGTTTGTTGGCGATAAGTTCATATCAGGTCAGCGAATTTGGAGATATAAAGGGAAATCAATTCAGGGTAAATGGACTGCAACTATTTATAAACGCTAAGTTTTCAAATAAATGACTAAAAAAAAAATAATTAAATCAAATTCGTTATTGCAAGCCTAAGAAGGAGTGAAAATGGAGAAAATAAGCTCAAAGATTTATTTCTTTATTTTCCTGATTGTTTTTTTGGGAAAAACGACATCTGCAGTTTCTTATCAGGGAAATGTAATCGATATATTTGGGAACAATATTACTACTATTGAAGTGTTGGGAGGACATCCGTTTAAAGTTGGTGATCAGTTAGATCTGACATATAAGGCAGGAGTTTTACCAATGTCGATGGGTATTTATGAAGTAACTATGATACGAGGTAACACCTTTCTTTGCCGGTCAGAAAATATGGTACAAGAACCGAAGAAAGGGATGAGTATTGAAATCGCGCTTTACAAAAGAGTATCTAAACCGAATAAAAACAGCAAAGAGAAAACATTTACTGATGATCTGGATGTTAGTGGGGCAGGGGAACATCCTGATAATTTAGTTAATAGAAATGAGAATATATCATTTTCCAGTTCAACTCCGGAAACGTTGAAAGTTATTCATGCCTTTGTTGCACTCTGTGATAACAAATATCAAAGTATAGTTCCCGTCCCTGCAAAACTCGGAAATGGAAATGATCCTGGGAATAATCTTTATTGGGGTGCTAAATACGGAGTAAAAACCTTTTTTAAAAGAAGCCCTGATTGGAAATTAATAAAAACCTTTAAACAATCAGGACCGGTTCTGGAGCGTTGTGTTTTTAAAAATCAATATAAAAATGTATATTTTGTTGCAGATGCATATCGTGGTAGATTGATAAGGAACGCCATCGCTGATTTTCTTGATGCAGCTTCAGGAAAATCCGGGCAATTAATTAAATTCCGGACAGAAAACGAAAATATTAATCTGAATATTTCAGGGGATTCACATTTGATTGTTTATGTCGGGCATAACGGACTAATGGATTTTAAGTTGAATAATTATCCGGGAAAAAAAAATAATGACCTTTGTGAAGTGATAATTCTTGCCTGCTTCAGTAAAAGATATTTTAGGGACCCGATAGACAGAGCAGGGGCCAAACCATTAATATGGACCACAGGATTAATGGCACCGGAAGCATATACTC
>DBOL01000043.1:587-18121 GCA_002299555.1 Candidatus Aminicenantes bacterium UBA647 | reverse complement strand
AAAAAGGTTCCGAATGAGACCTCTTCCTTGAATGTAATAAATGAGAATACAAATATAAGAATAACCGGAATTATAACTAATAAAGGATATCTCAGGATGAAGGGGAAGAATCGCCCTTTTGATATCCTTTTCTTCTTCTTATTGATCTTGATGTTCAATCTCGAACTAAGTGATGGTATCAGCACAAATGATACGATAATGGATGATATAAGAGATATTGCGATTATATAAGCAAGAGGAAGGTAATATACTTTAAGTCTTTCTCTGAAAAGGATCGCAAACGAGAAAAATACGATAATTGTAGTAAATGTTGAGGATACTACCGGAAGTATTACTGCGCGGGCTCCTTCAATTGATGACTCTTTTTTGTTAAGCCCCATTTCTCTAAATCTTAATATCGAGTCGAATACAACAACTGCATTATCAACGAAGAGTCCAAACCCCAATGCAAGACCTGATAAAGTAAGAAGATTAAGTGCGATACCTGTAAGGTGAATGACCGTCAGTGTTGCAAACACTGAAAAGAATACAGATGAGAAAATGAGTAAAGTTGCTCTAATGTCTCTTACTATAGCTATAAGTATGACAAATATTATTATGAGAATTAGAAAAGCTATTTTTGATAACTTGAATAGTTCTCTCCTTAACACTTTGCTGTCATCGCTTTGAATTACAAATTCGACCTCTCCACTTAGACGATCTGCCAATACTTTCAATTTATTACGGACTTTTTTTGCCACTTCAAGATGACTGTAGGAAGATTCCTTAAATAATTCAAATACCAGAAATGATTGACCCTGAAATTTCCTTTCATTTCTTAATTCTTCAAAACCGAGATATACATCAGCAATGTCTTTCAGGTATAATTTTTTTTCACCGAAATTCTTGATAAAGATATTTTGGATCTCCTGAATGCTTTCGGGAGATTCTGTAAGTGAAAGTGTTATTTCACCGGATTCTTTTTTGAATGAGATCGATTGGTTTGTATAAAAGTACTGATTTATACGCCCCTGAATATATGATATCGAGACCCCGAACTTTATGAGCTTATTCATATTTGTCCGGATCTGAATAAGAGGATCAACTCCACCCTGAAGGTTTACTTCCTTAACACCGGGAATTGCCCTGAGATGGGGGTGGATATCTTTTTCGGCTATCTTTCTGAGTGTATATATATTGTAGTTCTTTCCATAAACACCAATAATAAAAAGAGGTTTCTGCTCAAAATCTTCTGGAATCCTTTCGGAAATGATCGGAGTTCGGACCGATCTCGGGAGTTCGCTATGAAGCCTGTTCAGCCTTTCCCTCAACACCAATTGAGCAAAATTCATCTTAACATTCCTGTTAAACTCAACTTGTAGTGTTCCCGAGTCAAGTGTAGCTCTTGAATTTATCTTGGAAATACCTTTTACTTCCTTCATTATCTCAGCTTCTGCAGGGATCAGAACTTTGCGAAGTATCATATCCGGAGATGCCCCCTGCCAATTGTATATGATATTAAGTGAAGGATGACCCTGTTCCGGATCCGGTACCAGACCAATTGTCATATTATTAAAAGAATAAGCCCCCAGCAGAATTATGATCGAGAAAAAAATAACTGCTAATACCGGTCGATCGATTATTTTAGTGATCATTATGCGCCTGCTTTTTCTGTTTTTCTCTCTTTAAAGTTCTCAAGCATCTCATATAAAACCGGTATTAGAATGAGTGTAAGCATTGTTGTAAACAGCAAGCCTCCTATAATTACCAATGCAAGAGGTTTCTGAAGTTCAGAACCGGTTTGGCTTATCAGTCCCATTGGGAGGACACCAAAAATAGTTGTAAATGTTGTCATTAGTATCGGCCTCAGTCTGACCCGGGATGCAGCCATTATTGATTCTCTGACACCTTTACCCTGAGTCCTGAGCATATTTGAATATTCGATCTTGACAATTGCATCATTCACACCAATACCTATAAGCACCATAATTCCTATACCGGAAATAATATTAAGTGAGTTCCCGGTTATCAAAAGGAATAAGAAAGCGCCGATCAAACCCATTGGGACTGTAAACATAATAATCAATGGTTGTACAATATTTTCAAATTTAGCAGCCATTATCATATAAACAAGGATTATTGCAAGCCATATTGCCTGAGTCAGCGAATCAAATGCCTTTTTTCGTTCTTCCTCTTCTCCGGCGTAAGCAAATCGGGTATTCATAGGCATATCAAGTCCGAAAAGCCTTCTGTCTGATTCTTCTATTACATCTTTAAGGGGGACACCTTTAACATTACCGGAGATCAGAAAATACCTCATTTGGAGTTCTCTTGATATCATTTTTATTGATGGTCTTTCTTTAATTTTAATAAGGTCTTTAACATAATAGACCCTTCCGTTAATAGGAAATTGCAGTTTCATTAATCTGTCGATCTCCATGATACCTTCCACAGGAACTCTGACCAAAATATCATAATTTTTCTGGATCTGCTTAAGAGTTCCGCCGTCACCGCCTTTGACTGCCTGGTTAAGGAATTCTGAGATCTGATATTTCGTTATGTTAAGTTTATCAAGTAATTCCTGTTTGAAAAAGATCTCATATACAGGTTTCCCCGGTGATGTAGTGGATTTCAGATCATAAATTCCGTTAATGTCTTTTATCTTTTCAACTATTTTATGAACTGCTTCTTTCCCTCTTTCAATATTCTCGTAAAATACTTTGATCTGAAAGTTCTCGCCTGATGTTGACAGATATTTTGAAAGGGTATTTTTTTCAAGAAAAATAGAATAATCGAGGAGATCTGAGTTCTTTAGTATGCCTCTGGTTGTTTCCATAACTCCCGGTCTATCCTCATTGGAACTGCATTCAATAACATAATGGATACTGTTCACAGAAATATCTTCACTACGGGCGGCCTCTTTAGAAACAGAGCCGGTCTCTGAGTAAACGAACTTTACCCCTTTTAGTGATAAAACTCTGCTTTCAATTTCCTGAGCAATTTTGTTTGTTTCATTAAATCCGTAAGAGGGGATAGTATTCGCATTGATCTCAAATTTTGCCGTATCCGGAATAGGGAGCAGCTCTTTTTTCAGAAAAATAAAAGTGGTAGTTATCGACAAAATAATAATTATAATAAGGATACCTGCCCTTGATTTTTTATTCAGAAATTTTTCCAGAATATTATGATAAATTACATCAAACCATTCATAAAAAGAGTTGAACAAACGATAAAGTGGTTGAAGAATGAAATCAAAGAATCTTGCCATGTATTTTAATATGGTTTTTAGAAACAGATATATCCCTCCTATAATAAAAGTTATTATATATCCGATTATCTGGAAAGGTATCAATATTGCACTATTTGTTCCTCGCATCACTTTTTGATACCATTTTTTCCCCTTTTCAGCTTGTGAGTCATCTGTGAGATCCATTTTAATGGAAGATCTGAATGCAGCCAAAGCAGGCAAAAGCGTTATTGCTACAAAAAGAGATGAAACAAGTGAAAAAGAGACGGTCAGAGCCTGGTCTCTGAATAATTTTCCTGTAATTCCATAAAGATAGATCACAGGAAGAAAAATTGATATTGTTGTAAATGTAGATGCTGTAATAGCCCCACTTACTTCTTTCGTTCCTCTTATTACAGAGTCTAAAAGGCTTTCCTCTTTTCTATGCCTGAATATAGATTCCAGCACTATAATCGAGTTATCAACAAACATTCCGACACCGAGTACAAGTCCCCCAAGTGACATAATATTTACATTTACTTCAAAAGCGAACATAAGTACAAATGTAGAAATAATCGAGATAGGTATGACGATCGATACCAGTATAGGATCACGGAAATTTTGAAGGAATAGAAGAAGAATGAAGAATGAGAGTAAACCACCTATGTACAGGGAAGATTTAAGTGAATTTATAGAGGAGATTATAAGATCTGCCTCCATCTGGATTACAGTAAAAGTGATCTCATTATTGAATTCCTTTTCCAATGATTTAAATGTATCTGTAGTATTTTTAGTTGCATCAACTGTGTTACTTCCTGATTCACGGTATATCAGGAGGGATATGGAGTCGCTATTCTCAAGTTTGCTCTCTTTTCCTGATTTTATGAACTTAATATTTCCCTGCTTTACCTTGTTCTTATAAAAAACCTTTCCGATATCGCGGATCATAACACTTCGGTCCTGAAGGTTCTTGACAACAATATATTCGATATCCTCAGGAGTTTCGATCTCTCCTTCAATTTTTAATGTATATCTGTATTTATCCTTTTTTACAGTTCCACCAGGCGAGAATTCATTATTATTTCTGATAGCTGTTGCTACTTCAGAAAGAGTAATATTAAGACTTGAAGCTTTTTCCGGATCGATCTCTACAGATATTTCTTCTTCGTCTCCTCCCCTGATCTCAACTCTGGACACACCTTCCAATTGTTCCAGTCTTGGTTTAATTATAAATTCCGCTGTCTCTTTCTGATTTTTTAATGATCTTGAATCACTCTTGATTATTGCAGTTATGATCGGTGCAGAGGATGGATCCCATTCAAGAATTACCGGAGCGATGTGATCATCGGGAAGTCTGCTCCTGACCTCTTCAACTCTCTCTTTCGTATGGAGAAGAGCAAAATCCATATCTGTTCCCCAATGAAATTCGAGAGATACTATTGAGATGCCATCTTTGGATACAGAGTTTATTTTTTTTACACCTGAAATAGATGACAAAGGTCCTTCAAGTTCTGATGTTATAAATCTCTCGATCTCCTCAGGACCAAGACCCGGATAATCAGTAACTACTGAGATCTTCGGATAACTTAGATCCGGAAGAAGATTGATTGAAAGCTTTGATACCGAGATAAATCCTAAAAGGATTATCCCGATATAGAACATTATTGTACCTATCGGTCTTTTTACAGAAAGGTCTATTAAACTCATTTTATGATCTTTATCCTTGATTGGTGAGCAAGTGTGGAGTGCCCTTCAATTACGACAAGGTCTCCGGGTTTTGCTTCTGAATGGAAATTCTTTATTATCTGCTCCTCATCATTTCTTGGCCCGAGATCTACATAGACCCAGTTAACTGTTTTTCCGCTAACTACAAAAATGAGGGGGCGTTCCTGCCTGACAATTATAGATTTGACCGGGACTTTAATGATATCTTTAAAAACCATATATTCAATATCGATCTCAGCATGCATACCGGGGAGAATCAGGTTCTCATCATTATTGATCTTTATGTATAAAGTGATCGTTTTGTTTGTCTGATCTACTTCAGGACTGATAGCATTAATTTCACCCTTGAAATATCTGTCACTATACGAATCAAATTTAACACGAACATGAGTTCCGATCTTTAAATTCCTGATCTCTGACTCCAGTGCAAATCCTTCAAGGTAAACTGATTTAAGATTTACCACTTTAAGAATTTCCTGACCATTACTGATGATCTCGCCCTTGCTTACTTTAAGTTCTGCAATACGTCCCTGAAAAGGGCTGTATATATATGTTTTCTTTAAATTAAGTTCAGCTTGTTTTAAAGCTATTACTGCTTCAGCTAATCCATCCTGAACCTTTCTTATGTTTTCTCTCCAGGATCCGGACGAAACCATGATCTTATCGTATTCATAACTTATATTGTCAAATTCTTTTTCCGAGATCTTACCGTTTCTGAAGTTTTCAATGCCTGCAAGATATTTTTCTCGTATTTCCTGAACTTTTTTTGCATCAAAATTATCAGGATCAGATTTCTGAATCTCTTCAAGGCCGGAATTTATAAGGTATTCAGCCAGACTCTTCAGTTTGTTTGTTTTTGCTTTCTCAACCTCAAGTCTTTTTTCTGTATCCTCGATCTTAACAAGGAGTTGTCCTCTTCTTACCCAGTCTCCGATATTTACTCTGATAGATTCCACTTTACCTGATACTTCTGATTTAATGATTGTTTTTTCTTTAACCTGCGCTGTAGCTGACACTCTCAATCTCAAAGGAAGCTCACCTCTCATTATTTCAGCAACTTTAACTGGAATGGAGGATGTTCGTACCGGAGCCTCTGACGCACTTTTCTCATCTGCCTTAATGATCTCTGTTTCACTACTTACTTCGGAATCGAAAAATAATTTGTATGCACCAAAGAGCATTGCTGCTATCAGTATAATTAAAGACACGATCTTAATAATTTTATTCATTGGAACTCCTTGAAAACTAACTATATGTAGAATATACGTTGATAAAGTGAAATTGTTTAAAATTTTGCAGTGTAATATATTAAATCAACAATCAGGGAAAAAAACTATTTAATCAAACTCCGAAACAAGCTTTAAGCCCTCTTTTCTCATCTGGTGACGGGAGAGGCCAACATTACCATCTGAGCTTAACAACACTCCCATTGCACCCTTCCCGGGGACCACACACATATGTATGAATATATATTGTTCAGTATGCGTTTCAACAAAATTACACACACCGATCCCCATTTTATCACTGATCGATTTTGCAGAAGTATATAATTCTATTGCAAGACTTCCGATCTCTTGGAACTTAAAATTCTTCCTGTCAAGATGAGCTAAAACATCACCACTACTATTGTAAATACCAGCAGCTAAAAAACCGCTGATTGTAGATAAAATTTCTAAAGATTCATTGAAAATATGGGCTGCATTTGTTGTCATCTTTTCTCCTGTGTTTTTAAAATCTCGGATTTCGGAACCACTGAGATCAATGTCATCTGTATTAGCAGGATCTTCAGTGAGATCATTTAGATTAATTTCAAAATCATCATTCATTTCCCTCTCCGCAATTTCATTATAATTAAAATAAAAATTATTTCAATAGGGATTCTTAAAAATATGCTTTTTTAATAGATCAAACTATAGTATAAAAAATAGTAATGAAAAATATAAAAAGTACAATTGTATTGCTATTAATGTACTTCACGTTGATTGTGCCTGTTCTTCCTGAAACATATATCTCGGAATCTGAATTAAGAAAGAGTGAAAAGGAGATGCTTGATCTTCTGAATATTGAGAGAAAGAAGAAAGGTATTCATAAATTAGAGTTTAATAGTGATCTGTACAGGATCGCAATGGAGCATAATCAGAAAATGGCTTCAGAAGATCAACTTGCCCATAACTTTGCTGAGTATAAAAAATTGGATCAACGATTGATCGATATGAACCTGTATTTTGTTGCAGCTGGAGAAAATATAGCATTCAGTAATGTATATCCTTCTGATTATATTCATGATGGATTTGTGAAAAGTGCCCCCCATTTTGAAAACATAATTGATAAAAAGTTCAGACATTGTGGAATAGCGATTCTTGAAACAGATAAGGGATTTTATATAACACAGGAATTTGGAGATATAATGAACTTAATCTCTACCGGAGATGCTAAAAGGGAAATAGAGGATTTCATTAATAAGAACCTGATATTTTCAAATAAGATTATCAGTAAAAAGTTAGATATGAACTTCAGAAAAAAATTAGCAGACATTTCTGTAACTCTTCTTAAAAAGGGGTCTATAGAGGCGGCTCCGGGAGATTTTGAGGGATATGATCTTTTGACAATTCAGGCAAGCAGGATAGGGGAGATAAAAAAGTTTGTCGTTCTGGCAAATATTTTGAAAAAATATGATTCCTTTGCACTTGGAGTAACTGCAGGAAGAAGTGAGAAATATCCGGGAGGTGTGTTCTCAATTGCCTTACTCATGAAAAAGGGATTAAAAAATAACGGCAGAGCCTTAGAGGAAATAGAATCTGAGATCTTAGAAAATTTGAATATAAAAATTAGGGAAATAAGAGGGCAAGTGTTTCGTTATGACAAAAAATTATCTCAAACTGCAGCGAAAACTGTGAAAGATTACTATTCAGGAGACAATTCTCTTATAAGAAACAGAAGTTATAACATACTTGCCTATCAGGTTTCTGATCCTTTAGTAATTCCTGATAAACATATAGGTTTCTTTTTTGCAAATATAAAAAAAAGCTCAATAGGGATAAAGATCCTAAGGCCGGAACAGAAAGGCATCCCGGCTGACTACTACCTTATTGCATTCGTGTTCAGAAATTAATGATATTTAAAACTAAAACTATTTT
The DNA here is from genome assembly GCA_002299555.1 of Candidatus Aminicenantes bacterium UBA647. Lineage (GTDB taxonomy): Bacteria > Acidobacteriota > Aminicenantia > UBA2199 > UBA2199 > UBA647. Next base: position 10,054 of record DBOL01000043.1, on the reverse strand, counting down.
TCAAATTTCTTTTGAGCTTTCTTAAGCAGAGAAGAATATTCAGCATCAATTTTTTTCTTTAGTTTAAGAAGATCTTCACCGGCAGAATTGTCAGATGAACCTGAAAACCCTGATTCAAGATTGATGACATTATTCTCAAGTTTTCTCTGTTTATCCATTTCATATTGTGGAGCCTGAACATCGGTATAAGTTTTGCGAAGATATCTTTTAAAGTTTCTAACTGCCCTTTTCGCATCTCTGATAGCTTTCTCATTTTTCTGAGATGAAGATTGTTGCTTCTTGATGTCTGATTGATATTTCCTGTATTTGGCCTTATATACGTATTTATTTTCAAGTTGGACTTTTGCCTTGCCGGCAGCAATTTTCTGATTGGAGGAGCTTCCTTCCATCTTATAAAGTACACTGGCCTCAAGATAATTAATTGCAGCTAAATCATAATTCTTTTTATCAGATTTTACTTTCTTTGAATAAATATCTCCCATATATTTCGGATAAACGCCTTTAGCCTCTCTTTGATACAGTGACTTGAATGTCAAAAGAGCAGTGTCATATCTTTTCGCTTTAAAGAGGGAGTATGCATATATCTTCTTTATTTCCAGATTTTTTTTATCAGAAGCGCCTAGTGAACTGTAATATCTGATCGCCTGCCTGTATTCTTCATCACTATAATGCATTTTGATCTTTTGTTCAGGAGATATTTTTTTTGGGGGAGGTCCGGATAGAGATTTTTTTAATTTTTTTGCAGTTGAAATTACATCTTTATCTGAAGTTTCATTTCCCAGTCTTATTGCTTTGGCTACATATTTAAGAGCTTTGTCCTTGTTAAATCCGGAATAACTTTTAATCCCGTAAGAGTTTGCAAGAACAAGGCTTAGTCTTGCTTCTTCACCTGTTCCAATACTTCCAAGCTTAAAGGTTTTCTCCCCGGTTTTAACAGCATTTGAGTACTGATTGTTTTCAAAATAATTAAGTGCTAACTGATAATATGCCAATTTAACGAACTTATTTGAAGTGTCAGTATAATTCTTTATGTAATTTTTTAAAGCTGTGATCCTTGCAGAAGCTGTTTTATTCTCGAATAGAGCTTTAGTATAATCCATCCCGGCATTATCATAATCCTGGGGATAGGCAATAGTTATTGAAACTAGCACGATCAAAAGTGACAAAATCAATTTTTTCATCATTATCTCCTAATAGGTTTGAAAAATTTTACATTAAAACCCTGAAGTTTTCAAGTTTATAATGATTTTGATAATTTTCAGAACAAATTAAAGTGAATTATCACTATTAATACGATCGAACTGCATATTTTGTCCGTATTATGAATAAAAATACACTTATAAAGGGTTTCTTGACTTTAAACAGCATAAAAACTATAATTTTTCAATGTTAAAATCTTTTGAAGAGGTCATCATACCGGATTCTATTGAGTATAGCCTTATAGAAAAATTAGATACAAATAAATTACCGGGCCATATTGCTGTCATAATGGATGGGAACGGCAGGTGGGCTAAAGCTCGCGGGTTGACAAGGGTGGAGGGGCACAAGGTTGGAGCCGAATCTGCAAAGAAGATCACAGAACATTGTGTGCGCCTGGGAATCAAACACCTTACTCTATTTACTTTTTCCAGTGAAAATTGGAGTCGACCGGTTCGCGAGGTTAATACTCTTATGGATATGTTGCATAAAAATCTCTTAACTCAAAAGGATTTGCTGCTAAAGAATAATATACGTTTTTCTGTCTTAGGGGAGTTGTCAAAATTGCCGGGGAAACTTAAGAAAAGCATCTCAGAGACAATAAAATATTCAAGTGAGCATACAGGAATGAATCTTCATCTTGCTTTGAATTATGGTGGAAGAACTGAGATCATAGATGCCGTAAAAAAAATAATTGATGATGGTATCAGTTCACAAAAAATAAATGAGAAAAAATTTCGAAACTATCTCTATAATCCGGATCTTCCTGATCCGGATCTTATGATTAGAACTTCCGGAGAATCGAGAATATCCAATTTTCTTCTATATCAGATGGCCTATTCAGAATTGGAGTTTACAGATGTGTTATGGCCTGATTTCAGACTAAAAGAGTTACTGGGAGCACTTGTCAATTATCAGGAAAGAGACAGGAGGTATGGTAAAGTATGAAAGAATTTTTAACAAGAACGGCGACAGCAATATTTCTGGCAATTCTCGCATATTCAGGAATAGTATATTTGCCCCATATATATTTTTCGGTGTTTTTATTCATCATTGTATCTGTGAGTGTATATGAATTTGTAAAGCTAACTGAACCCGAAACCGGCTCTTTGATCCTGATCTATCTCAACGGCCTTATGGTCGCAGCCTTTTTCACCTTTGGTATTCCTGAACTCCCATTTGTTATATTTATTAATCTTTTTTCAATTGGGATATTTTTTCTGATCATGATCAGAAAAAAAGATCTGCTTAAATCGTTTGTAAGAGATACAGGGATCCATTTTCTATCAATTTACTACCTCTTCTTCCCGCTTTACTATTTATTACGTTTAAGGGAGATCGGCCCGAATTTTCTTCTGTTTTTAATATTTGTAATTGCGATCGGGGACTCAGGTGCTTACTTTATCGGGAGAGCCATAGGGAAGCATAAAATATACCCTATAGCATCGCCTAACAAGTCGTTGGAAGGAATAATCGCAGCGGTTTTAACCGCAGGATTATCAGGCTGGCTATCAATATTGATATTTCCCATTAAGATCGACCCTCTTACAGCAATACTTACCGGAGCTCTGATAGGATTGATCTCACAGATCTCTGATCCTGTAGAATCTCTATTCAAAAGATCAGCAGGAAAAAAAGATTCGGGATCGATACTGCCGGGACATGGTGGTTTCCTTGACAGGATAGACAGTTATATATTTTGTGCTCCATCTCTGTATTTCATTATTTCTTATATTTGGAAAACTATATGATTTAAGAACGGAAAATAAAGTGAACAGAAATATTGCGCTATTAGGATCAACAGGATCTATAGGAAAAAATACTCTTGAAGTAATAAAAAAGAATAGAGACGAACTAAAGATCGTAAGTCTTGCATGCGGTAATAATCTGGATCTGATCAGATCTCAGATAAGGGAATTTAATCCTGAAGTAGTTAGTGTAAGATCAAAAAATGATCGTGATGAACTGAGAACTGAATTCCCGGTGACAAAGATCTATTCCGGTGCAGAAGGAATAATGGAAGTTGCAATGGCGTCAGGGGTTGATACACTTGTCACAGCCACATCTGGAACACATTCAATACATGCAACTCTTGAATCTATAGAGAGCGGGAAAAGGATCTGTCTTGCAAATAAGGAGACTCTGGTTACAGCCGGTGAATTGGTGAACCAATATCTTGAAAGATCTGATTCGGAGATTATACCTATAGATAGTGAGCAGAGCGCAATTTTCCAATGTTTATGTGAGAATGACAGAAAATTTCTGAATAAAGTTATCCTTACTGCATCCGGAGGCCCTTTTTTTAAACTTAACAAAGAAGAGTTCGTAAATATAGGCATTGATGACGCACTTAAGCATCCGGTTTGGTCAATGGGGAAAAAAATAACAATTGATTCTTCTACAATGATGAATAAAGCTCTCGAGATCATTGAAGCATTCTATCTTTTCAACTTGAATATTGATCAGATCGATCTTTTGATCCATCCTCAAAGCATAATACATTCTATGGTTGAATTTTCCGATAGTTCGATTATCGCTCAGATGGGAATTCCTGACATGAAGATTCCTATCCAATATTCCCTAAGTTACCCGGAGCGATTCAGCAACAGTGCTGACAGACTTGATCTTACTGAAATAAGCAGTCTGGAATTTTACAAGCCTGATCCTGAAAAATTTCCTTCGATAAGGATGGCCTTTGAGGTCATTGAGGAGAAAAAAAATTCCGGACTGATTTTTAATGCATCAAATGAAGTTGCTGTAGAAAGTTTCCTCAAAGGGGAAATTTCATTTCCCGGTATATATTACGTCGTTGAAAAAATGCTTGATAAATGTAAAAAATACTCTGTCAAATCTTCTGACGATATCTCACCGATGATTGCAGAAGTTGAAAAATTGACATCAGAGTTTATAAAAGAAAATCTTTCAAAAATGGAGTAGAAAATGGATTTTATTAGTACTATTCTGGTTTTTTCTGTTGTCCTGGGTATCATTGTACTTGTACATGAGTTCGGACATTTTATTGCAGCAAGACTGATGGGTGTCCGGGTTGAAACTTTCTCTTTCGGATTCGGGAAAAGATTATTCGGTAAAAAAATAGGAAATACTGATTTCAGGGTCAGCATGTTCCCACTTGGCGGGTATGTAAAAATGGCTGGTGAAGATGAATATGATCCTGAAAATATGAAAACTGATGAATTTCAAACCAAAAACCGTGCTCAGAAAATATTTATTCTATTAATGGGTCCTGTGATGAATATAGTATTAGCGATATTCATATTAACAATAATAAACATTACCGGAGTTGAGAGTGAGAAATATAAATCAGAACCTCCGGAGATAGGCCTTATTGCAGAAAAATCACCTGCTGAGAAAGCAGGCCTTCAAGTTGGCGACCTGGTCATTGAGGTTGATGGTAATAAAGTGGAAGATTGGAAAGACCTGGAGCTTCAAATAGGATCAAATCCGGACAGTTTAATCAAACTTGTTTATGAGAGAGAAGGTAAACAATTCTCAACTGAACTATTGGTTGAAAGTAATAATGAATATAATATTGGAGATGCAGGTTTCTATTGGAAGTACAGAGTAATGATAGCTTCTGTTAAAACAGACTCACCTGCATCTTTAGCGGGAATTCAACCTGAGGATATTATCTATTCAATTAATGGAGATGATATAACGCCTTTTAACATAACGAAGATCATTTCAGCAAATCCGGGTAATCCTCTTAATTTCAGAATTAAGAGAGGCGAAATTTTTATAGAAAAAGAGATAACTCCTCACAGGTCAGGTGAGAGAGTTGAGATCGGAGTCGGGCTAAACCAGTATTCTCCTATGGTAACAATGAAATATGGATTTTTTAATGCTGTGTCAAAAAGTGTCAAGGATACTATAAAGCTCACTGTACTTGTGTTTGATGCATTTAGAAAAATGATCGCAGGAAAATTATCAGCAAAAAATTTATCCGGACCGATAGAAATTGCTAAATTTTCAAAACGTGCATTTGACAGTGGATTATCAGAATTTTTTATGCTTATTGCTTTCATCTCTCTACAGCTTGGGATAGTAAATCTTTTTCCGATCCCTGCTCTTGATGGGGGACATCTTATGATATATTCAATTGAAGCTGTGATCAGGCGTGAATTCAGTATGAAAGTTAAACTTGCGTTAATTAATATCGGGTTTCTTATTCTCCTCACCCTCATGGCATTTGTGATATTGAACGATATTGCCAAAAATCTGCCAAATGGATGGAACTCATTTCTACCTTTCTGAATAGAGTTGAATGAATAACCTATAGATCATTAAATTAAAGAAATTTATAAAGGGTTTTATTTTAGTTTCAAGTATTATACTGATCTATAATTGCATAAACCTGAAAGTAGTTCTTCCTGAAGATCCTGGATGGGGGATTGAATTTTTTGTAGTATCCAATAAACTGGATCCCACGAGCAATTTTGAGAAAACTGGCGGGAATGTAAAAATTAAGTCAAGTGATGAACATATTTATTCAATAGTAAAAATCCTTAATATTGAAAGAAAAGTTGAGATCAGTTGGTGCTGGTACGGACCTGATAACATAATGGTCAGACAAACTTCCGGAACAATAGTAAATTCAAATTCTAATTTTCTTGAATACTTTGTTGTATGGGATTCAATTGAAAACTCATATTATCAGGAAAAGAAGGGGAATTGGACAGTCGTTTTATTGGCAGAAGGAAAATTCCTCTCATCCAGAAGTTTTGTAATACGTTAAAGGTTAATCTAAGTTGCCTAATAGTAGGCAATATGTTATTTAAATCGTATGTCATCGATCAAATTCGGAACAGATGGATGGTGTGCTCAAATGGGGAGAGATTTCACATTTAATAATGTGAGAATTTTTGCTCTGGCATATTCTGAATATCTAAAATCCAGGTATAAGGGAGATATAAGGATAATTGTCAATTTTGATACCAGGTTCTTATCCTCCAGATATGCTGATGAAGTTATCAAGATATTGTCACTTAATAAAATAAGATCTTTTGTTCCGGACAGGGACACTCCCATACCCGCAATTTCGTTCGCTGTTTCAAAACAGAAATTTAATGGGGCTGTGAATTTTACCGGAGGTATTAGAGGGCCTATTTTTAATGGTATAAAGATCCTCAATGAAAAAGGTGCACCTGAACTAACTTCTGAAACAAAAAAAATTGAAAAAATTATCGGAAATATATCTGAATCATTTTGTTTCAAACCACAGTATAAAAATGATAACTTTGTAACGTACATAAGCCCGAGAAATTTATACCTCAAGTATATTGAAAAAATTGTTAATTTTGAGTTGATTCGTGAGTCAGGAATAAAAATTATAGTTGACAATCTATATGGATCAGCACGTGATTATCTCGATTTTATTCTCAATGCTAATGGAGTAGAGACAATTAGTATCCATAATTTCCCTTATTCATCATTTGGGAATCTTATTCCTGATTGCAGTAAAGAGAGTTTGTCTGAACTTTCATCTATAGTATTAAAAAATAGGGCTGACATTGGAATTGCAACCGATATTGGTGGTAGCAGGTTTGGTATAATTAATTCAAAAGGCAGATATATTGAACCAGAGAGAGTTCTCCCTCCGCTTATTGAATACCTGATAAAAGAGAGAAAGATGAAAGGGGGAATTATTAAGTCTGTCTCAGCCACGGAGAATATACGTAATGTTGGAGAGCACTACTTGAGAAAGGTTCACGAATGTCCTGTAGGATTTAAATATCTGGCTGACGAGATGAATAGAAGGAAAGTGTTTATAGCGCTTGAAGGGTCAAATGGAGGCACCTTGAATGCCGGGGGAAATATAAGGGACGGTATGCTTTTTAATCTTTTGATATCAGAGATGGTTGCATTTTATGGATTGGGAGTGGATGATATTATAGAGAGTTTTTACAGTAGATTCCCGAGGTTATTCAAGAGTGAAACAGAGATCCGTGTAGAAAATGTTGATATGAAGAAGCTTGATCGTGTTTTAAAGGGAAAAGGGATCGATATTAAAGGATTTAATCCTGTAAGATTTGATCATAAGGATGGTGTTAAAATTCATTTTAGCAAGTCATGGCTTCTTATTAGAAGATCAGGAACAGAAGATCTGCTCAGGATTTATGCTGAATCAAACAGGCGTAAAGTCACAAACGATCTTATCAGATCAGGGAGAAGGTTGATTGAAAAAAGTAAAAAATGATGAGACATTCCTGAAATCACGAGGGTTGATATTATTGATATTATTGTTTTTCTTCATATTGGTATTAACCTTTTTCTTTGGAGACAGTGGGATTATTGAGATACTCAGGACTCAGGATAAAATTGCTGAACTCAAATCAGATATTGAGGAACTTGAAAATAAAAAGATTATACTTGAACAGGAGATCAAAGAATTGGAAGAGAATCCTCTTGCTCTTGAAAAAAAAGCAAGGGAAAAATTATGGCTTATGAAAAAGAACGAAAAGGTCATCATTGTAATAGATAAAAAAGAAGAAGAGAACACTCAGGAAAAATAACAGGAATAACGGCTGAATGCATATACATAGTCCATATGCACATAACCTGATCAGATTATTGAAAAAAAGAAAATTTTTGGATATATTTGTATTCAGCGCCGGAAAAATGGCATTTATTTTAAAATTAAACTCTGATTTTTTTTTGTGCACATATGACCGGCGGGAGCCCGATTTGTTGAATTAGATAATGAATGAGAAAAAATATCTTTTAAATGAAAAACTTTGACATTTTAATTGAACCTGAAAAAAGTATAAAAAACTTTTGGAAGGAATTATATGCTTACAGGGAATTATTCCTATTCCTGGCCTGGCGGGATATTCTCGTGAGATATAAACAAACAGTAATTGGAATTGCATGGAGTGTTTTAAGGCCCTTATTAACTATGGTGGTTTTCACGATAGTTTTCGGGAAATTGGCAAAAATGCCATCTGCTGGAATTCCTTATCCGATCCTTGTATTCTCGGCAATGCTACCCTGGCAGTTTTTTAGTAATATCATAAGTGAAAGTGGTAATTCACTAATATCCAATTCGAATATGATCTCCAAAGTATATTTCCCCAGGATAATAATTCCGACAACTTCCATGATAGTAAGTTTAATTGATTTCTTTATTTCTTCACTTATTTTTATATTGATAATGCTGTTTTATAAATTTATCCCCACTATTTATGTTTTATTGATTCCGTTTTTATTGATCCATGCAATAATAACTTCCCTCGGCATAGGATATTTGGTTTCTGCTCTTAGTGTGAAATATAGAGATTTCAGATATGTTATTCCGTTTATGGTTCAGTTTGGCCTATATATTTCTCCTGTTGGATTCAGCAGTTCAGTAATTCCCGGGAAATGGAGGTTGATCTATTCCCTTAACCCAATGGTTGGTATTATAGACGGTTTCAGGTGGGCAATTCTTGGCGACAAGTTTCATATTTATGTACCCGGATTTATTCTTTCCATCGGAATAAGTATATCAATATTCATTATTGGGTTTGTTTATTTCAGAAAAACAGAGAAGGAGTTTGCAGATGTTATATGAATTGCTCCATTAATAAAAAATGACCATAATTAAAGTTGAAAATTTAGGAAAAAGATATCTGATCGGACACGATAAAAAAGCTAACGGAGCCTTCAGGTATAATTCAATACGTGATTCAATTTACCATTCAATGAGAGGGGTATATCAGAAAATTAGACACCCTTTATCTCCAAATAAAGAAAATATAACGCTGGAAGAATTCTGGGCATTACAGGATATTAATTTTGAGATCAATCAGGGAGATAAGGTTGGGATTATTGGGCCGAATGGAGCCGGGAAAACTACTTTATTAAAACTATTAAGTAGAATAACCCATCCTACAACAGGAAGTATAAAAATAAAAGGGAGGATCGCAAGTTTACTTGAAGTCGGGACAGGTTTTCATCAGGAGCTGTCCGGAAGAGAAAATATCTATCTCAATGGAGCCATTCTTGGAATGAGGAGGATTGAAATAAAAAAGAAATTTGACGAAATTGTTGCCTTTGCCGAGGTCGAAAAATTTCTTGATACTCCCGTGAAAAGATATTCTTCAGGTATGTATGTCAGATTGGCATTTGCAGTTGCTGCTCATCTTGAACCTGAGATACTGATTGTTGATGAAGTTCTTGCCGTTGGAGATGCTGCTTTTCAAAAGAAGAGCCTCGGAAAAATGGAGGATGTATCAAAAGAGGGCAGAACTGTAATATTTGTAAGTCATAATATG
>DBOL01000043.1:0-295 GCA_002299555.1 Candidatus Aminicenantes bacterium UBA647 | reverse complement strand
AATATTTGTAAGTCATAATATGCTGGCGATGAGAAAATTATGTACTTCAGGTTTATTGATTGAAAAAGGATTGTTAATTAAATCTGGAAAAATAGATGATTGTGTTAATGAGTACATGACAAAAAATGTATTAACAAAAAAAAGTAGTTATTTCAATAAAAAAAACATACAAGATTCTATACATTCTGTAAATTTATTAAACAAGAGGAAAAAAAATGTCAGCGAAGTCAGAACTGGAGAGCAAATAATATTTGAAATAAATTTAAATTTAAAAAAAAGAAGTAAAATAGTTTTA
>DBOL01000008.1 GCA_002299555.1 Candidatus Aminicenantes bacterium UBA647 | reverse complement strand
GTACAGGTTGAGGAGTGAGGGGATCGAGTTCGACAGGAACAACAGGATTAACCTGAAAATATATCTTTGGCAATGAAAAGAATTTAAAATGAAGATAAGGCTAATATGAAACAGGAAGAATTGGAAATTGTGATAAAAAAAAGGAAAAAAGTAATACTGTCTGTATTGATCATTTTTATCACTATATCTATTGTTTTTGCCCTGGTGATTTTTAATAGAGGTGAGAAGAAAAATTTTATCCGGATGAAATTCCATTCATCGGAAACTTCTTTTACAGAGAGTTATGACGGAAAGATACCCGGATTTGTCAGAGTCAAATACAAAGAAGGAAATAAATTCTATCTTATTCCGGGTATAGAGGGTGAGAAGGGAATTCTTCTCAGCCTGAATGTTATAAGGGATAAAGGATCCGGAGGCGGAATTACGGTAAATATTTCGAGAGGGGATAATGTAGTTTTTAGCAGATCTGAAGAATTCAAAAAAAGGAAGTTTAATTTTCTGTTATCTGACAAATTTTATTTCTTGAAAAGTGATACACTTGAAATTTCCTTTACAGGCTCAGGGGAAGCACTCTTGAGAGATCCTATATTCTATTCGATCAAAGATCCCGGAGTCAGAAAATATGTGTTTGTGATCGCTCTTGATAATCTCAGATATGACAGGATAGGAAGACAAGTGAATGGTGTTGATCTTACCCCGAACCTTAATAAATTTATGAAGGATTCGGTCAGTTTTAAAAACGGATATTCCCAAAGTTCATGGACCTTACCTGCTTTTACCAGTTTCTTTACCGGCCTTAATGAATTTAACCATGGGATGACAAGGGAGAGTGTCCTGTCACAGAATATCGCTTTGCTTACTGAAAGTCTAAGTAGTAAATTTGTAACAATAAGTATAAATGGAGGAGTCTGGTTAGGCCCTTCCATTACCGGCCAGCGAGGATTTGATATATTCAGACTTGGTTCGAGAGCAAAAGATGTAAATGCCGCAGAAAATTTTTTTGCAAACTCAATTGCATTCCTCGAAGAAAATGAATTACCGGAAATGTTCATGTTTATGCACACATTTTCAATTCATGCCCCATATTATCCTCCGGAAAGGTTTCTTTATGAACTTGAAAAAAAGCCAAAATATAAGTTCATGAAAGCCCTGACTCACGACAGGCAATTTATGAAGGGGGTGCCAGATGAGGAGAGGTCCGGCAGAGAACTTCTATATGATGCTGATGTTAAGGCATTTGATTTTTATTTCGGAAAATTTATTAAGTATCTCAGAGAAAAGAATATCTACGATCAGTCTCTTATTGCCTTTATTTCAGATCATGGAGAAGAGTTCTATGAACATGGCGGGTGGTTTCATGGCCATTCGCATTATGATGAAATGATCCGGATACCAATCATCCTGAAGCTTCCGGCAAACAGATTGGGAGGGGTGACGTTGAATGGCAATGCAGGAATAATTGATGTTCTTCCTACTATTGCAGAACTTACAGGTATAAAAATCCCTCCAGAAATTGACGGTATTTCTTTAGTACCCATGATAAAAGGTGAAAATACAGAAGAACGGTTCATCTTCTCTTCAACTACCGGCTGCGTTATCAATAAAAGAAATCCAAGAATAGTTGCTGTTATCTATAAAAATTATAAGTATCTTTACAACATTGATAATGTAGAAGATTCGGGCAGAGGATCGATATGGGAGGTAATCAGTGATAGAGGAAAGGAAGAATTGTATGATCTTGAAGCAGATCCGGGAGAAACTATTAATATTGTGAAAGATAATCCAATTATTGCGGGGAAACTAAAGAGAGAATTGATCGCGGTTTTAAAGAAAATCAAACAAAATTCTCCGAAGAAAATAACAAAAAAAAATCAGGTTGGAGAAAATGAGAAAGCGAGGTTAAAAACACTGGGATACCTGTAAGTATGCCGGGATCACCTATTGTCTGAGCAGAGTGAACAAATATGAAAATATGTCGTTGGAAATGAAAAGAAGTTTTAAATTGTGATGACGTTATAATGATGCATAAAGATTTACCTGAAAATGTTAAACGTATTTTTGAAGAAAAAATGGTTGATATGAAGGATGAAGTTATGGTTCCTCCTCCAGTGTTTAAGGCTATGCAAGGTGAATTTCTGCATTTTGATGAAAAGAATGCGATTCTTGAAAACAGATTTCCTGTGCTGGAAGAGCAATTGAATCCATATGGAACTATGCAGGGAGGTATCATTGCAGCAGCAGTAGATAATACGATCGGTCCACTTAGTATGCTTGTTGCTCCACCCAGTTTTACCAGAACTATGGAGTTAAAATACAGGAGGACAATTCTTCCTGAAATTGAATTTGTTTATGTTCTTGGGAAGCTTGTGGAAATAAAGGGGAGGCAGCTTTTCTTTACTGCAAGTGTCCATGATAATAAAGGCCTCGAATTTGCGTTTGCAAAATCGATGCATTGGATATTTTGATCTGATACTATAAAAGGAAATAAAATGAAAAACTACGAAATTTTATTTAAAATTACTTATGGGCTTTACGCAGTTTGTTCTGGAGATAAGGATCAGGGGAATGGATTCATATCGAACACTGTATTTCAGGTATCTTCAAAGCCGGCAAAATTTGCACTTGGATGCAGTAAGGAGAACTTTACTTCAGGAATAATTGAAAAGTATGGGAATTTCACCATATCTATACTACATCAGGACGCGGACTCGGAATTGTTTGGTATCCTCGGGTACAAAAGCGGTAAAGATATTAATAAACTGGAAGGGATGAACGTCAAATATGGTGAGACGGGAGCTCCGATCATTCTTGATGACTGCATTGTCTATATTGAATGCAAAGTTACAGACAAATTTGATGTTGGTTCCCATTGGCTCTTTATTGGTGAACTTGTTGATGCTCAAACCGTTAACGAAAGAGCCATACCGCTCACTTACGAATTCTACCGAAAAGAGAAAAAAGGGAAAGCTCCAAAAAACGCTCCAACCTATGTTGAAGAGTCTGACGAAGAAAATAATACCGGGAATGGAATGAAATATAAATGTGCTGCATGTGGATATATATATGATGAGGAAAAGGAAGGTGATAAGTTTGCAGATCTCCCGGATGATTGGAAGTGCCCACTCTGCGGTACAGAGAAGGAAAATTTTTTTAAAATTTGATCGATCTTTTTCACCTGGTGATTTGCTCCATAAAAATATCGAGATTTTCTATTCACTCAAGGATGCACTTAGCTGGATAAAAAATTTAAAACAGAGTTGAATATTCAAAAACCCCGACCAATCTAAGTCAGTTTTAATGATTGATACGCAAGGTGGTGCATGAATAAGTCAAGGATCACTATTGATGTATACGCCTCTACTACGGGCCAGATCCTGGCAACTATCGTTGGATCCCTCCTTGTTACTGCTTTAAGAGTTTTGTTCTCCAAACTTACTTTGTCGATGGTCATTTGATCTTTTGCAATAGTCGGGGTCGGTTTAATAGTTACGCGTGCTACGATATCCTGGCCAGTACTTAATCCTCCGGTAATACCACCGGCATTATTTGTTGAGAATATAACTTTCCCATTCTCCGATCTGATCTGGTCATTTGATTCAGATCCTTTCATGGTTGCAGCCTTTATTCCAGAACCGATCTCAACAGCTTTTACGGATCCAATGCTCATCAATCCACCAAGTTCTCCATCAAGCTTCCGGAATACCGGTTCTCCGACACCAGCAGGTACACCGGTGATAACAACTTCAACAACACCTCCGGAGGATTCACCTTCACCTGCTATCTTCATGATCTCAGAGGTCATTGCGTCCGCAGTATCAAGGTCGGGGCAGAAAAGTTCAGGATGAACACCAAACCGTCCCTTTATCTCACTCTCATCATAGGATGGTTTTGAGATCGCTGTGATCCTTTTTTCAAGTTCGGATAATACTAATGCTTTTTCAAAGAACCTCATCCCCTTTTTAAAGAGGGAGTTTTTGAAGATCTCTCTGTAGATCGGATCTATCTCTTTTCTCGCTTCTCTATACTGTTCACCGGCTATTCTGATCTTCTCAATATCCATATTTGGCATAGATATTCCGGCAGCTTCCTTAACATAAGCAATGACTGATATTCCATGATCTTTAAGGATCTTTTTTGCTACTACTCCGGCAGCAACTATGGTTGAAGTGTACCGGCCACTGAAAAAGCCGGCCCCAATTGCATCGTCATTTTCTCCATATTTTTTATAGGATGCATATGAAGCATGTCCCGGTCTTGGTGTGCGGTTAGTACTTCTATATTGTTCTATATGCTCAAAGTGTCTATCAACATTTGGAATAAGGATCACCAGAGGAGTGCCGTTTGTCAGCCCCTCATTTGGAAATCCCGGCATTGTATCTGCAACATTAAGTCCGCTGTAGATTATCGGGACATCTGCCTCGCGGCGGGGAGATGTCAGCTCGCCCTGCCCAGGTTTCCTCAGCATTAATTCCCTGTATATCTCCTCTTCAGTAATAAGATATCCGGGTGGAACACCCTGGATGTTGATGGATAATCCTTCCTGATATGAACCTCCTGCCACTGTAGTCCTGAATAAATTTCCATAACTGCATCCTAGCATTGTATTCTCCTAAAATTTTATAATAGTCTTGAAATTCATTTAATTATACTGATATCAGCGCCAAGCTTTTTAAAGTCCTCGATAAATGTCGGATATGTTATTTGTATAGGTCCGGTGCCATTGCGGATCAGTGTTTCTCCGGATGCGATCATTCCGGCCAGGCTCAAAGCCATTACGATCCTGTGATCTCCACAACCATTTACTTCAGTTCCTGACAATTGACCTCCGTCAACTATAAGTCCGTGATCCAGCTCATGTATCTTTGCTCCCATTTTTCTCAATTCAACACAGATAGCTCTGATCCTGTCACTCTCCTTCAAACGTGCCTGTTCTACATTTAGAAGTTTCGTCTCTCCCTCTGCGGCACAGCCGGCAATCGCCAATGCCGGGAGAGCATCGGGTATATCGTTCAGATCGAGTTCCATCCCCTTGAGATGGGTTCCTTCTACCACAACTCCATCCCTTTCATGAGTTATTGAAGTTCCCATTGAATCCATGATTTCAAAGACCCGTTTATCCCCTTGTGAATCATTAAAATCAAGACCTTTTATTTTTATTTTACTTCCTGTTACCGCCGCTGCGATCAGTGGGAAAGTGGCAGACGAGAAATCTCCGGGGATAGTAGTAGAGAACGGTTTGTATGATTGTCCGCCTTCTATTGTAAAATGTTTGAAATTCTTGTTCTTATAAATGATCTTTTGTTCATCAAGCCATTTGAGGGTCATTTCAATATATGGTTTTTCGTGAAGGTCAATAACATCTATCTCGGTATCTCCATCCGCCAGCGGACAGGCAATAAGGAGGGCTGTCAGGAATTGCGAGCTTATCCCGTCGGTCATTGTCTTCCCGCCTTTAATAGGTCCGCTGATCGAAAGCGGAGCATGGCCACTATTTGATTTTACTTTTGCTCCGATATCGTATAGTGCAGAGAGGAGAGGCTGCATCGGTCTTTTCCGGATAGAATCGTCACCATCTAATCTGATAGTTGAATCTGATAAAGCACCGATAGCCGTTAGTATTCTCAATGTAGTTCCGGAATTACCGACATTGATGACTTTTTCAGATCCCTTGAATTTGCACCCTGATCCATTCACTTTCAATAATGAATGATCCCCCGGCTTAGTGCTGAAAGTGATCCCCATCTCTTCAAGAGCATTCATGCAGGAGAGGGTATCACCTGCGAGAAGAGGAGCTTTGATCACAGATTCTCCATCAGCAAGCCCTGCTATTACCAATGCTCTTATGGTATGGGATTTTGACCCCGGGATGTTGATATTCCCACTAACAGCAGATTGCCTGATTCTCAGGTCAAAGGACATATCCTATCTCCTTTATTATCCTTTCTGTGGTGTCACTGATCCCGCCTTTTCCCCAAATTACCAGATCAGAAAACTTAAAAAGATCCCTTTCATCCATTCCTTTTCCGGAATAAATAAGGATCCTGAATGGCACTTTTTTAGATTTTACACTTTCACTCTTTATTTTGATCTCATCCGGATCAGTAATGATTTTAATTTGTTTATCTTTAAAATATTCTTCAAGTTTATCTTTTATATCTCCGGTTGAGCTATCTTTTCCCATAAGAACAAGCTCTGAAATGTTAAGATCGGGTTTTTTCAGGATCCCGGAGAGTTTGGTTTTTAGCTCTTTCTTCACATCATTTCCTGTAAATATTTTGAATGCCGGGATCGCCTGATTCAATAGCCATTTCTCTCCATTGATCACCCTGCAGCCTGCCGAAGATGCAGTTTTAACTAATTCTGAAGATCTGTATTCGGCATCGAAGACTATTGTTTCCTTTCTTAACCACTCTTTTTTGATTAATCCTGATCCGGATGTAATGGCCGAGATCAAGAGATCACACTCAAATATTTCTGATTGTAATTTTTCAAAAACAACTACATCACAATTCATATCACCGGCCAGAATATGTGCTTTTTTGAAGGCCCTGTTCATGATCTTAACCTGGCCGCCATATTTAGTGAGAGCAAAAATGGCTGCTCTTCCTGCATTTCCTGACCCGAGTACAAGGCATTTCCTGCCACTAATATCTATTTTTTCGTCTATAAGTGTTTCTGACACTCCATAGTGATCGGTATTATATCCCCTTAATTCACCATTCATATTTTTTAAAGTATTCACCCCACCGATAATATCTGAGGCCTTGTCTCTCTTGTCCGGGAGGAGAAAAATGTTGTTTTTCAATGGTGATGTGACATTCATACCGGTCAGCCCCAATTGTTTGTACATATCAAATGCTTCTTCATCCGTCTTTGCAGAGAGGCGGGAATAATATGCAGGAATATCCATGTTAGAGAAAAGTGTGTTGAAAATAAGGGGACTTTTGCTGTGAGAAACAGGGAATCCTGCTACTGCATAAAATTTTTTATTGTTCATCTTTTATCAATCTGTATATTTTTTCCAGATCAGATTTCTCAATCTGTCCCTCAGCAGTCTCTTTTCCAGCTTCGTATGATGCATAGGTGAAAGGTGCGCCCATTAATGGAGCTGATATTCTTGTTATTTTCCCCTTTTCTCCCATACCTGTAATAATTAAAGGTGACATCTCAGGACTTTCTTCATTGTTATAAAGGGATAAGAGCTTTGCATTGTCTGCAGGATCTTTGACAATAGTAGATATCTTAACGATGTCGGCCCCTTTTTCAGAGCATGACCTGTAAATGTTTTTTAATTCTGAAACCTGAGGGGTATTTTCAAAGTTGTGATGTGAAATTATCAGGCTACAATTGTGTTTCTTTGAAAGTTGGGAGATTTGTTTAAATGAAATTTCAATTGTATCCAATTCGATATCGGCAAAAGAAGCTCCCGATTCTATACATACTTTCAATTTTCTGATCCTCTCTTCTTCCGTGAACCTCCCCGGCCTGCATGTTGCTATTGTTTTTGTGGGAGAGGAGAAGATCTTTATAAGCTCATCATCTGAGAAATCATTAAGATCGAGACGGATCTCTACGAGCTTTTCCGATCTGAGGAGCTCGGTAAGTTCAGTGAAATCAATATTCCCTGCACTAACACATATCATCGATTGCACCCTCCAGGACAGAAAGGGGGATCTTTTCAATAACTACCTCGCCGATCTTCTTCAGCAGAATAAAATATATGTGATCGCCTTCTTTTTTTTTGTCCTTTCTTATAGCTTCTTTTATTTCTTTACATGAAAAATCGACATTACGGTTAAGGTCGAATTTTTTCAATATTTCATATACCCTCTTCTCCTCTTTTCCGGAAAATCCGGCCAACCTCATTGAGAATTTTGCTGCAATACCCATTCCGGCGGCTACAGCTTCGCCATGAGTTAATCCTGAGGTCTTCTCAAATGCATGCGCCAAGGTATGGCCAAAGTTCAGTTTCCTCCTATCTCCATTTTCCTTCTCATCCGCATTTACTATTCCTGCTTTTACGACTAGTGCATCATAAGTTATACTTCCGATCACATCAGGATCAAGATGAAGTGCTTTTTTGTAGTTCTTTTCAAGATATTCGAGGAGTTTCGGATCTCCTATCAAAGCATGTTTGATTATCTCTGCAAATCCGATCTTCAACTCTTTTTCCGGGAGGGTTTTCAGCATTTTCGGGTCGCAGATCACAAATTCCGGCTGATTAAATACTCCGACCATATTTTTATAGCCTTCAAAATTAACGCCGTTCTTTCCCCCAATGGAGGCATCAACCTGTGCAAGAAGGGTCGAAGCAATAAATCCGAATCTCACACCTCTCATATATGTTGATGCAACGAAGCCGGTTATGTCACATACAATGCCACCGCCGATTCCGAGAATAAAGCAGGAACGGTCAAATTCAAGTTCAACCAGTTTCTTGAAAATATTTTCAACGGTTTTAAGTGTTTTGACCCCCTCTCCCGTTCCGATCGTGATAACATCTCCTTCGGGGAACTTCTCTTCATAGAGATTTCTGACATTTTCATCTGTAATGACAACAACTCTCTTCCCTTTTAATAATTCTGCAACATCTGTGTAAGACTTTTCCAGGTAGATCTTTGAATTTCCTGTATTTCCATTTATTTCCAGGGTTTTCATGAGAGCTCCCTCCCTGTTCCATATTTAATCATATCTATATGATAATCGTTTTTACTCTTCAAGTCTAAATTTTTCCCTGAATGTATGGTATCTACTTTCAGGAGAACATATTCTATGCAGGTATTGAGAAGGAATAATTGTCATTTTATTATGTTATGATATTGATACTAATTGAAATACTATTTTAGTAAGGAAGGGAAGGCAAATGAGAGAAAAAAATGATTTAAATCTGGCAGTACTTATCGATGCTGATAACATACCGTATTCAAATATAAAAGAGATGCTTGACGAGATCGCAAAATTGGGAGTTCCGACTATTAAGAGGATATATGGTGATTGGACAAAACCGACAGTTTCCGGCTGGAAAAAATCGTTACTTGAGCATGCAATAACGCCTATCCAGCAATATAGCTATACGGTAGGGAAAAATGCTACAGACTCAGCAATGATAATTGATGCAATGGATATTCTGCATAGTCAGAAAGTTGACGGATTCTGTCTGGTATCCAGTGACAGCGATTTCACCAGGCTGGCAACAAGGCTGAGGGAATCAGGAAAGATCGTGATAGGGATAGGAGAGAAAAAAACTCCGAAACCATTCATTGTTGCATGTGATAAGTTTATTTATATTGAAATAATCAGCCGTAAAAAGGGGAATAAACCGTCAACTTCCGCAAAGGCTGTACCTTCACAGGTAGATGAAGTTGATCCGATAGATAGTAAATTCATTCAATTAATAATTTCTTCGGTGGAAGATATCGCTGATGATGACGGATGGGCATTTTTAGCCGAGGTTGGATCCCTGATCATTAAGAAGAAACCCGATTTTGATCCCAGGAATTATGGATTCCCGAAACTTACACCATTGATAAAATCTTTAAAAAAATATTTTACTGTTGACGAAAGGGACAGCGGCAAGAGACATATAAAACATATTTACATCAGAACTAAAAAATAAACTAAAGCAATGAGAAATTTCATTGTTACTTTATTTATGCTGATGTTAATTTCACCTTTTTTTTTGATGACCGGAGAGAAGCGTGAGGGGCAGAACATAAAGAATTTTAAAGTTGAGATAATCAGGTATTATTTCGGAAGGGAGAATGTCAGAATTGTTGTTACACATGAACAATTGATGTGTGAATCTGCACTGGTACTTAACAAAAAGGATTATACACTTGTGAAAAGGGTCCTGACCGATGAAGAGTCTTCCGGTATGAAGGAGTTCCTCTCGGAATTCCCCCTGGATGAATTTAAAGAGAGTTATTATAACAAAGGTGTGAAGGACGGGATGCAGATCGGGTTCACTATTAATATTAACGGAATAGAAAAAGATATTTACGTGGCGAACTACTATATTAAAGAACTGGGAGAGCTGGTCTCAAAGGTTGTAAAATTATTGTCCGAAGACCATCTTGATTACAATTCTGATTACAACACTGAAATAATTGAGAAATGACTGCGAAGATGTTCCTCTCCAACTGGCTTGCACATGACTATCTCCATTTGAGGCAGATTCTCGACCTTAAATTTAATTACCATAAACTCCTGTCGGGCGATTCACTAACCTATGCAGGCAAATGGTAATAAGCAAGGGGAATTAATGGACAGGAAGGCGATAATTATTGGGAATTCGGATGGTATCGGGCTGGCTGTTACAAAAAAACTATTAGAAGATGAATGGATCGTCAATGGATTTTCAAAAAGCAGATCACCGATCAAAAATTTATCTTATAGCCATATTGTGTGTGATGTTACAGATAATGAATATGTAAACAAACTGAAAAAAGCAGTTAAGAAAGAGGGAACGCCTGATCTTTGTATCTATTGCCCCGGGATCGGGGAACTCCTTGATCTGGATGATATGGATATGGATGTCAGGACATTTGATGTAAATCTGATTGGGCTGGTGCAAACGATCTCTGTTGTTATTCCAGCAATGGAGGAGAATGGCGAGGGCCATTTTATTGGAATTTCAAGTTTTGCAGATGAGATGCTCTCATATGACAGTCCGGCATATCATGCATCAAAGGCAGGATTCTCAAAGTATCTGGAAAGTATGTCTCTGGCGTTGGAGGACACTCCCGTGAAGATAACAAATATACGATTCGGATTTGTAAATACAAAAATGGCAAAAGGGGATGTGAAACCTTTCATAATGCCTGTCTCAAAAGCGGTGAAACATATTACGAAATGCATGAAGAAAAAACCTGCCAGATATTCAGCCCCGGCCATTGTTATCCCCTTCATTAAATTCCGCAGAATGATGCTTGATCTGAAAATATTCTTCAAATAAAGTATCTATAGAAATTCTGGCCAGAGTTCAGGGGTTTGTGACCAGAAATAATCATCTCTAAATAATTTTTTTTTAACATATTTACATTGCAATGTACTTGAAATTGATGTATTTTACATTTTAAAAATAAATTGGATGAGTTTATAATCCGGTTTGAAAAAGGTATGACTTCATGTCTGATGATTCGGATGCTTTTGAAAAAGAGGCATTCTAAATATAAAAATCAGAACAAAAGGATAATAGGAGTGAATTATGTCAGAAGATAAAGTAATGCAGATTAGAGAAGGAAAAGAAATTAACATTGAAAATCCCCAAGAGGTAAAAGAGTGGAGTGAGTTTTTTGGAGTTGAGGAAGGAAGCCTGGTAGCCGCAGTAAAATTTACCGGAGCATCGTCACAAAAAGTTCAAAAATTTCTCGGCAAATAGTAAAACCTGAAATCATATAAAAGTAGGCCTTGTCCTGCTAATAGATTCGGGATTCAAAATTTTTAACTATTAAAAACTGTTAATTGCATCTTCCTCATTCTCATAGGTCTCAAAAACTGTGATCAGTTTTGTAACATACAGGATATCCTTGATCCTCGCTGTCATATTTACCAGTTTTACCATTCCGCCATTATTTTTTGCGGATGTATAGGACCTGGTAAGTTCACCCAGGCCTGTTGAATCCATCATACTCAAATTTTCAAAGTTTAATATAACCTTTGATTCCCCACCTTTTATCAATGTGTCGAACACGTCTCTGTAATATCCTACATCATTTCCCGTAAGTAATTTTCCGTCCAGATCAAGTATTGTAATATC
>DBOL01000006.1 GCA_002299555.1 Candidatus Aminicenantes bacterium UBA647 | reverse complement strand
GGGCAGTCTCGGAAGATTTCTTAATACCGGATCAAAAATTGCCTTGGTCTTCCATTTGAACACAGGAGCAAAACCGAGAAAATTTCTGTTCACCAGACTTCCTCCATTCATTCTGGAATTACGGAGTACTATCGAATAGTGGTATGAAAAAGAGTGTTTCCTGACCATGAACTTCAAATCAGAGAATGATACTGCCTCACCGGGCTCCGGGATCAATGCCTCAAATGGTATCAGGAATAATTCGCTGTCGGGAATTATTGTCAACTTTTTTTTACCGGAAATAAATTCACTTATCGGAGCGATAAGTTTTTCATAAAGTATGGGAGATGTCCTTAGAAACTCGGACTCTTCAATTTTCACAATTGATCTATAGAAATCCCTGATACACTCTTTAAACTCAGGTCCGGCACTTACTTCTTTTGCAATAAATTTATCTGAAGATATCAGATATATATTTATAGCATCTTCCGTCATAAAGTATTCAAGGATCACTTCATCCTTATCTATCACCGTTTGGATTTGTGAAATATCGGGTATCGTGTTCCGGAATTTAAGATTGTAGTATTTGGGATATTTTTTTTCCAGATCTTCAATAAATTTTTGATATCTGCTCCTTGTTTCAAAATAAGAATTTTCAAGAGCATCCCGTCTCAATGCTGATACTCTCTGCCCTCTCATATAATCTCTTTCAAGGAGTAACTCTAATCTGACTATCTCATTCTTCAGCACACTTTCCCTTTCCAGCATTCTCTTTGGAATGCCTGCAAATTCCTTTGCTTCAGAGTCTGCTATCATGCCCCATAGGAGAGCTGCTTTACTCCTCTCTGAGAATTGGAAAGCTTCAATCCTGTAATTGTCATCTCCTGTAAGCCTGTGCAGATCCATCGAAACTTTCAGCGCTTTGCTATAAATATCTCGTGATATCGATTCAAATCCCGGATCATACTCATCCGGCGTATATTGGTTTCTCATTAGCTCAACAAGCTCTACCGATTTTAGATACGAACTATATGAGCATTTAAGATCTTTTATCCTGTCCTTCTTCAGAGAATACCTCATTCTGAATGCTTCACCTTTCAGGCTCAGAACTTTGATAAGATCTTTTTTGAAATAAAGCCTTTCATTCAGGTCAGGATTATCACAAACGCTCTTCGGGTCGAATCCGGAGATAAGTGAAATCAGGGAGTCCTGAAGGGCCCTTAACGCCTTATCGTAGTCTCCCTCCATGAAATGAAGCTTCCCCAGCTGAAAAAAGGTGTCTCCTGTGAAAAGATGATTCTCTCCCAACTTATCGATCTTTACATTAAGTGAATCTGTGAGAAACTTTTCTGCACGACCAAACTCACTTTTCAATATAAGGGCTGTACCAATATCGTGATAAGTATCAGCGACTTCCAGGCTATCGTCTCCGAAAAGCTCTGTTCTTATCTTGAGAGCTTTTCTGAAGTTCTCCATTGCCCTTTCGAAGTCTCCCTCAAGAGTATAGATTATACCTATATTTTCATATATTATTCCGGAAAGGTGATGAGATCCCCCATAGGTTTCCAGATATACTTTCAAAGATTTTCCAAGTACCCGTTTTGCTTCTGTATAAAATTTTTGTTTTACCCTGTTGCTGTCAATAAATTTAAAATTTCTGAAAAAATTCTCATCAATATTTTCAAATCTCCTCAATTTTATAAGAAGGGATTTGAAATAATAAGCATCAGCATCTTTATAATTCCCCATATTTCTATAAACCAGGGCTATACTGTTATAACTCCTGGAAACTTCTTTATGATATCTGCCGAATGCAGCAATTCTTACAGCAAGTGCTTTCTGATACAGATCGAGCGCCTTCTCATAATTTCTGTCCCTCAGATGTTTGAATGCAAGCTTATGATAACTACTTGCCAGATCGGAATACCTGTAAGCAGAGTGAGTAAGTGCAACCTCCAGCCCCATATTCAAATATTTAAGGGCAAGATCATAATCCCCCTCAATCCTGTAATTATTCCCTAACCTTATATAATTCTGAATCACTTTCTCCCAATTACCTTTTGATGAATAATCTTTAACAGCTTTCTTCAGAAAGTAGCTGGACATGTCGTATGAAGCCTTATCAGCAAATTTTTCTGCCTCTATTTCCTCAATACTTTTTGGTGTATCAGAGAGATCAATATTTATTTCAGGTTTTCGCACACATCCTGCAAAAACAATGACAATGAGCAGGAATAACAATATAATCTTTTTTTTTTTTGACATGTGCGTGTTAGTGTATAAAATTATAACTTATTTAAAAAAAATTCATAGTTCCGTTTTTAATTTTGAATTTCGTAATAAAGATTATGGAGAACACATGCTTACAAAAACCTGCAGAGCCTTAATTCTTATCCTACTATTTTTTACTCTGACAACCACAACAATATTTGCCGGAGAAAATGTTGATATTCCGGGGAATTCCACTATCCTTTCCCGTTATCTTAACTTCTACTATAACCTCTCGTCAAAAGATTTTATTTATCACTTGAACGATATGCTTATCTTTTCAGAAGCCCCAACAAATAAATTGTTCAAGAGAGGGCTTAGGGATAAGCTTCTAAAAATTGTGGAGATGGAGAACAAGATCGAAAACCTTATCAAGACCAGGTTTAAATTTGAAAAAAATATGTTTACCATCAACTTGTCAGACAGAAAAGGTTTTCGCGATGCATCAAAACTTCTGAATTATCTTGGACTTTTCCTCGAAAAAAAAGATTCCGGGATGTATACGATTGAAGAAGATGATTCAACAGGAATAGTAGATTATCACAAGTTTGTTAACCTGAGAGTGAAAAGTCTTGAAAAATTGATAAACCGGACAAACCGGCTATTCTACAATCATACTAATTCAAAGATGGAGATCCCATTCACTTTCGAATTTTTAAATAAATGCTCCGGACTCGAAGTGAACAACAATAATTTTCTTGAAACGATCACAACAAATAAACGGTTTTCCATATTGATGGGAATTCTCTACAGGCTGTCAGAAAGTGATATAAATTATATTTCAGGACTCCTTCCCAAAGGCAACGCATGGAGAATGATATATTCTGACAAACAATTTCTCCTTGGAATGTTCAATCTTTCAACTGCATTGAGATCAAATAATGGGAAACTTCTACTTCCCGGCGGAGAAAAATGGGCAGGATTCTGGTCTTCTCTCGCAGGAGTGCAATATTCAAATTCAGATATATCATTTTTAAAGAGTATTGCCACAAAAGATGGCGGAAAATTAAACTACCTCTATTCCTTCTCCTTTTTCATCCCGGAATCAAAATTGAAACCGATACTTTTCAACATGGATATATCAAAGATGACAAAGATCTATGATCTCATCTTGTTGGGAAAAAATGAGGATATTGCTGAAAACAGATTTGCCAGGTTACGGAATCCCGGGTTCTTCAAGTTATTGTATGCACTTGATGTAAAAGATGGAGAGGTTAACTTTCCGGGAGAGACAACAGATTGGATCAAAATGCTCAGCAGCAAAAAAACTTCCGGGAATATAGATGAATTGGTTATCAAAAATGACCAGTACTTCAGATTAGTTCAGGAATTGCTGAAAAAGAAGAGAAGAAAAGGTCATGATTCTCCTATTACAAAATTTGTTTCTGTTTATTCAAAATTCCAGGACAGGCCGGAGTTGATATCTGAAGAAACTCTTAAGCTTTTCTATAACGGATATGACAAATATAATATCCTCAATGATTACATTGAAAAAATTAACATTATCGAAAAGGAAACTGTGAAAAAACTTTTCGCATGGGTAAAAACTATTGAAAAGCTGAGTGTGAATGACAAGGCAATGTTTACAGCTATTTATCAATCTGTTTTTGAGATATTATCTTTTTCATCAAAATATCATACAAACGGATATGATTTTGATCTGCTCGTTTCAGAATTGATAAATATACCACTTGATAAAAGCAAGTTTATTGACCACCTGTTCACATATCTGAACAAGAATATGAAGATCCCCCTCCGGAAAAATTATATTGATGGCAGATTCTTCGAATATTTGCTCAGCGGTGTTGAGAATGAACTTGTAGAACTTTACTCCTCGGATTATGAGTTGATGAACAAAAATATTTTGAGAGACGCCCTCAATAAGATCATCTCTTCCCAGGAAGTGATTCATCTCTCGACAGTTTTTGAGTTCAACGACCTGTTCAACAGGCTACCTTCCTCCGAACAAGCTGCAAAAAATTCCAGATATAATAAAATTGTTGACCTGTTCCAGCAACTATCTCATCCTGAGATCAGTGATGAGGCCCCAAGATTTATAAGGATGCGGGTCATGTCATATAAAAGGACTGAACTTAACAGGGACCTTAAAAAATTGCAGTCTCTGATCTCAAAAAGTAACTCTGAAAAAGAAACAAAAAAACTCATTGAAAAATTCAGAAATAAGTACCTGTTCCCCCATCTTAAGAACTTTCTTGTCACAATTGCATATGCAATAAATGCGAAGACAGACCGTTTGAGAATTTTTATTAATCCCAACCTTGTAAGGCTGCATGATTTTGAAGATTCCGAGAAGAACACTCCATGGAATTATTCAGGCAGGCCGGACTCAAGTCTTTCGGCAAAAACTATCCCGGGGTTCAGATTGAAAGGAGGATTGTCCAGGCTTAACATTATTTTCTCGACAGTCTGGAGAGACCAGATGCTTGCAGGAAATATAATTTTCGACAAAGAGCTGATCGAATCTGTATTTACCAATATATTTAACCTCTACCCCTTTTCAAAATTAAAATATTTTCCTGAATATGCATCATTGTTGATCAACTATGGTGTTGAATTAATGGATACCGGGATAGATAGTCCAAGAATAAAGAAAAAACTTAAAGCTGAAGCAGGAAAATTCCTTTCAGGAAATGCATACAAAAATGTTATTGATCATCTTGATGGGAAAGCAAAAAAACCACTCCTGTTCTATGATCAATATTTCAAACTGGGTAAAGCTTTTCTTAAATATGAGGATATTCTTGCTGATTTCAATTTGAAAGATGCTCTGAATAAGTATTTCTCTCTGCCCCTGAAAGCTGAATTGGAGAACGAGAAAAAGTGGTTCGGCAATATCTATTATAAAACTCTTGGATCATTAAAACCGAAATGGAGAGACCACTTCCCTCCTGAGACAGGCAATCTGCTCATATCCGGTGCTTTCAATGGAGAAGCATTTCGTGAATTTAAAATGAAGCTGTCCTACCTTTCAGACAAGAAAAAATATCCGCCTCTTCTTCAAGGCCACTTTCTTTACAATTACCTGATCACAACATTTCCAAGATACTATCAGCAGAATTATGATAAAGACTATTACACGACATATTTTATTTTTAATATTTTGAATAATGCAAACTTAAGTAAGATAATAAAAAGATACCAGAAAAAAGGCTATGTGAGGTTAAGATGAAAATATTTAGATATTTACTGATACTCTTACTCATTCTCCCTGTTTTCAGCCAGGAAGATATGAAAGTGGAAAATCCGGAAATGAAATTTGTTTCTCCAGAGAATAATGAAGTATGGGTCGGAATAAAGAATATCAAGATCAAAGTGACCGGGATAGAGTTGAAAGAGATACAATCTATTGAATTGTTCCTTGACGGAAAATTCCTGAAAGAGTTCAGCAATCCTCCTTTCGCCCTGAGTTATAATTTTGGCAACTCACCGAAAAACCGTGTCCTGAAAGCAATCCTGAGAGATCACGAGGGCGTCTTGCTCAGGGAGGAGATATCTTCGTACAAATTCGATGATGTCCAGAGTGTCAATGTTATAGAGATGGCGATTCCTATTGCTGTTATAGACAGACATGGTGATTATGTCAGAGGGCTGACAAAAGACAATTTTGAATTGTATGAAGATGGCAAACTTATAGATATCTCTTATCTGAACCTGATAAGTCAGCGGAAAGGTGATTTCCACCTGCTCCTTCTGATCGATATCAGTTCATCAATGAAAGATAAAATGGATTATATCAAGGATGCAGCCAAGATGTTCCTGGAAGATCTGATGAGGAAAACCGACAAGGCTATAGTGATATTCTTTAATCATGAAGTAATAGAGGACACAGATTTTTCAAATGACATAAATGAATTGATCAATTCAATTTCTCTTGCATTCCCATTTGGGGCCACTTCATTGTACGATGCAATAGCTCATTGTATCAATCTCGTCAAAGGTGTCAGTGGAAGAAATATTATTGTAGTATTTTCTGATGGCGAAGATAATAGTTCCTTTATTGATCCATATACATTGATGAAAAAAGCAGAGAAATCAAACACAGAAATATATTCAATTGGGAAACGTACATATTCCCTCTCTTCCGATGATCAATATAAAACGCTCCTCGAAAAGATTTCAAAATCTTCAGGAGGGATTCCTTTTTTCTTCGACCATGTCAGTGAAGTAAAGAAAGTGTATAAAAAAATCAGAAAAGATATTCAGGCAAAATACCTCCTTTATTTTACACCCAAGAAAAGAGGAAGTATTAAAACTTTCAGAAAGATCAATGTGAAATTAAAAAACACAAAAAGACATAAGATCAGGACAGTAAAGGGTTATTACTATTAAGGAGAAAAAATGAAAAAACAAATTGTAATTTTAATAGTACTGGGTTTGATACTTTCCATTAGTGCCGGTACTCAGACTGAAGAAAAAAAGATAAAAGAAGAAGTTTCAGTGCTGAACATCGAGGTCCCTGTCAGAGTTTTTTATAAGAACAAACTTGTAGATGGCCTTACAAAGGACGATTTTTCTCTTATTGTTAACGGGAAAGAGAGAAATATTGTCCACTTCAATGTAATAAAGAAACAGATAGAGACTCAGGAAATGGTCCTTGAAAAAGACAAGGAATTTCCACCCAGATATTTCGTTCTTGCATTAAATGTTACAAATTTTGATGTTGATGTAAAAAAAGGGATAGTTCAGATCGTTGACCGGATGATGAAAAAGAATGATGCAATGCTCATATTCATCAACAAAAAGAGCCTTATAATAAAAAACTTCCAGGATAAATCAGCTGCAAAAGAAAAAATATTCGATCTGATAACAGAGGAGAGCATTAAGGCGAGGAAGAGGATGCTGCTCTATTTCAAACAGCTGGAATCGGAAATCGACCTTACAAAGTTCAGGCTTTCACTTAAACAATCATCCGGCGGCAGCAGGATGACGGTAAATCTGAAACAGGATATATATGCAATTAATGATTTTCTAAAAAAATATCTTATCATCTGGAAAGATTACAAGAACAGATATCTTATGCCGGATGTGAAAACTTATCTCCTTTTCGCAAAACATCTTCAGGAAATTCCTGTAGAAAAATGGGTAATAACTATATATCAGCAGGAATTGTTTCCACGGATAGTTATGAAGGGCGAAATAATGAGAATGATTCAGGCACTGATCTATAAATGGCAGGCAAGCACAGATATGGAAGTATTAAGTTTTGCAAGGATTATATCAAAACTGGTAAACGAGATCAGGAAAGAACTTAACACATCAAAAGGTTTCCCGACTGATGAGATCACAAAGATATTCACAAAAGTCGGTGCTACTTTTCATTCAATTTTTGTTCATACAAGAATCCCCTCCTTCAGCAAAGATATAGAATACAGAAGGATCTCGACAGATCTGGAAAACAACCTCCGGAGCCTGACAGAAAAAACAGGAGGAGTACTTATAACCACAAAAAACCTTGAACTGGCTATGGATAAGATCGTCAAAAAGCAGGATATCTTTTATATCCTTACATATGCACCGAAAGATGGAGAAAAGATAGAGAAGTTAAAAATAAAGGTCCATAAGAGAAAACACAAAGCTATCTACGATGACAATGTCAGGACAGAGTTTACAAAGAAACCTGCCAGAGGAATTCTGATCAACACTGATAAAGAGGTGAAGATCGGGGCGATCGAATTTAAGGAAAAACAGCTCTCATTCAAAGTAACCGATTTTGCACAGCAGAAAACAAATCAGGGAACTCTGGGTTCTGTCAATATCCGGATCCAAATAAATAATATGCAGGACAATCCGGTTTTTGATAAGAGTAATAATTTTAATACAAAAAGCAACGAAACTAATGTTTCTCTTAATTTTAAATGGCTGACAAAAGGCAGATATGAAATAGTTATAGAAGCTAAAGATAATTATACCGGAAGGATGGCTTCCGATTTTATTCAGATCAAAGTTGAATGATCAAAGGCCTCCCCGGAGGCCTTCTCATTTTTTGTCTCTGAATAATTCTTCCATATCGATATTGTAAAAACCTCTCAGCAATTCGTAGAGCTTAGGGTTTTTCTCCTTCATTTCATCTGGCCTTTCAAAGAATGACTCAGTAGCCACTGCAAAAAATTCAGCCTCGTTAGACCCGGCATATGGTCGGAGAAATGATTTTCCCTTATTCACTTTTTCTCTCTCTTTTTCCATTGTCCTCAACCACTCTTTTGTCATTTCTTTATCCGACCCGATCAAAGGGACCCCACTCATATAAGGATTCTCAAAATCAAAATAATGGGCTATCTCATGAATAAGGGAGTTATAGCCATCATCCGGATCTTTAAAGCTTTTCTCAAGGATCTCTTTCGTAACCAGAAGCGGCCGCCTCTCCCCTGCCATACCTGCAATCTGACCTTTATAAAGATTATAATCGGGATCGAATGTTTCACCGGGATACACAACAACACCATCTGTGAATGGTGGTTCCCAATCTTCTCTGCCGTGTAAAATTGTTGCAACGCCTGTCGCAACCAGGGCCTTTGTTCTAAGGTCAGTTTCCTCGCCCCTGAGACCCCTGATGCTGTGTTCATTCAGGAAAATAGTGATATCCCTTTCAAACTTCCGCTTACCTGCATCTTCAAGATGATTATAAAATTTTGAATATTCACCAATTATTTCCTTCAACCCGGTTGGGAATTTTTTTTTTACTATTCTAAATCTTCGAAGCTCCTTTCTGAATGCCAGAACGATATAGAAAATCGGAATTACAATAAATATAACGATCACCGTGCTATCAGATGAATACATGGAGATAAAAACTCCCGTTAATGCGATAAGAATGAAATATATAAATTTAAAGATCACCTCATTCCTGTTTATTATTTTCATATCATTTCCTCTTCATTGATCATCATTAAATATTAACTCAAGTTCTACAGGCATTTCCGGCCTTCTCCTGCGGTTAAGAGATGTTCCGAAAACCTTCCCTTTCAGGACAAGCATGTCGCCCGGAATTTTATAAATATTCTGAATAAAAACAATACGAAGGGGAGACACTCTCTCCATAACAGTATCTATTCTGAATCTGTCACTACTGACAAGCGGAGATTTATAATCAAGCTCAACCCTGATAACTGTCAGCATGATACCTTTATCGGTTAGTCCGGCAAAATCCAGTCCAATATTCTTTAAAAGAAGATGCCTCGCATGTTCAAGATAATTCTGATAAACCGAATTATTGACCACTCCCTGCATATCACACTCATAATCCCTGACAACAAATTCAGAACTGTGTTCGATCTTTTTCATCTTTTCCTCTCTGATCTTTTAATATCCATATATATCAGAATTATATATCTAAAGTACAGAGGAGGAAAATATTAACAGAATTCTGAAATATAATTAATTTGGAATTAACCTGCTTTTAATCTAATATATTCTGATCAGGAGAGTCACTTGAAAAAAAAAATATTATTCATCTGCACACATAATTCAGCCAGGAGTCAGATGGCGGAAGGGTTGGTCAATAGCCTTTTCAATAGTAGATTTGAGGCATTCAGTGCCGGGACTGAAAGAACATATGTAAAACCTTTTGCAATTGAAGCTTTAAAAGAGATAAATATAGACATATCAGAAGCTAGATCTAAACTCACTACCGAATTCAGAGATATAGAATTTGACATGGTAATAACTGTATGTGACGGCGCCAGAGAGACGTGTCCTTTCTTTCCGGGGGCTAAAGAGAGGATTCACAAAAACTTTGAGGATCCTTCAGAAGTACCGGGAAGCAAAGAGACAAAACTTGAGGCTTTCAAAAGAACAAGAGATGAGATGAGAACATGGCTGGATAATTTCCTGTCCGTGTAGTAGGGACAAGCCAATTCTCTGAAATTCTGTTTAAGATCCGGCAGAATATATATTTAAATGATTAAAAATAAATAATAGAAATATAAATAGAATGATCCTTAGTAATCCTTTAGCTTTTTCGCTGCATATTAATATATTCATCGAATCTCCGATACTAATAGACGATAAAAACTTAAAAAAGGACTACAATTAAATTTATTTTAACCGCCTGATACCTGAGCAATATTCCAAAATATTTTTTATCGATATTGTTGAAGGGTTGAAATAATATTTTTTTTCCTTAAAATTGTAGTATATGGACCTCTCATCTGTTTTTGTAGGTATATCTCTTATACTTATATTTATAATATCTCTTATCCTCTATTTCTGGTTCAGGGATAAATCAAGACTTGAGAAAGAACTTGATGATGCTTATAAAATGATGGAAAAGCTTTCAACATATGACCCCCTGACACAACTCTGTAAGAAGAATTCAATGTTGGATAGAATTGAGATCGAGATGATAAGGATGAGCAGAACATGGCGCCCTTTTTGTATCGTTATGATAAATGTTGATAATTTCAGACGTATAAATGATGAGTTCGGACATGATTGCGGTAATAAGATACTTGAAAGTCTCGGCCTGATACTTGTAAAAACCCTTAGAAAACAGGATACGGCGTCAAGATGGGAAGGAGCAGAGTTTCTGCTGATGCTTCCGGAAACTTCACTGGAAGGCGGATTTATAATTGCAGAAAAGGTGAGGAAAGTTGTCGAAGAAACGAAAGTTACTTATGGTGATATCACAATGAACTTCACAATTACACTCGGCGTTGATATTTACAGCAAACTCGGGCCTGTAAATCACAACATCAGGAAAGCATCAGCCGCTCTATATGATGGGATTCAAAGAGGCCGAAATATTGTTGTGAGATCCGATGACCCCGGTCTTGATTTCTCAAAATATTCAGGACCCGATTAAAAAATCTTTATCGATTTTAACTATAACTTTCAATTATTTTTTATCTTCGATTCAGATCTGACCTTTTCAGAAATATTGTCAAATTTCGTATTATCTTCGTTCCATATCCTGTCAATATGCAATTCCCACTCCTCTTCATCCTCATTCTCGATCAATCTGTACAATAATTTTTTGCTGACAGTGTATGGCATATAAGACTGGATATCTCTTCTGACAATGGGAAGCCATACCTGATCAACAAATTTCCCATTGTTATCAAATATGATAAATTCAGTTTTATCATCTTTTTCATTAAAAGTTGTCACATATAACTTATCTTCAAAAGGCTGAAATACCTGAATGGCAGGAAAATATTCTGCAAACTTTAATAGATGCTTGTTAGCCGCATAAAAATTTCTTGTTCTGGGGTTGGTCCTGAAAAAATCATGAACTCTTTTTTTATCTTCCTCGGATACTTTCTTCTTTTTATAATC
>DBOL01000017.1 GCA_002299555.1 Candidatus Aminicenantes bacterium UBA647 | reverse complement strand
TTGTTTTTAATATTGCAACTTTTGCTTTTTTCATTTTTTCCCTCTAATAATAGAATAGTTTATATTATATCATACAGGGTATCCAAATCCACCTCCTCCAGGTGTCTGAATTACAAAAACATCTCCAGCCTCTATGCTATATCCGTCAACACTTTTCAACTCAATAATTTTGCCATCTGGTTTTTGAATATACTGCTTTCCTGCCCTTCCACTTTCACCTCCGTTAAGCCCATACGGAAGTTTT
Source organism: Candidatus Aminicenantes bacterium UBA647 (assembly GCA_002299555.1). Classification (GTDB taxonomy): domain Bacteria; phylum Acidobacteriota; class Aminicenantia; order UBA2199; family UBA2199; genus UBA647. The sequence continues at coordinate 22,890 of DBOL01000017.1, read as the reverse complement.
ACCCTATGCTGGGTCAGGACCGATAAAGTTACAGGTTCCATGAATAAGATTTCCCTTACAACTCCATCTCCACCTCTGAATATCCCATGACCGCCTGATCCTCTTCTGATCCCGAAGGTTTGCAATCTTACAGGATATCTATACTCGAGAATTTCAGGATCTGTAATCCTTGTATTTGTCATATGGTGATGGACAGCCGAAGCACCATGAAAATCAGGTCCGGCACCGCATCCTCCACCGATAGTCTCATAATAACTGAATTTTTTTGTCCCGAAAAGGACATTATTCATTGTCCCCTGACTGCATGCAATTATTCCGAAAGGTTTTAAAAGAGTATCCGTAAGTCTCTGGCTGACTTCAACATTCCCCCCGACAATAGCAGGTAGCAGGTCCGGTCTCCCTTCAAAAGAGGGGTTTAGAAGAGACTCCGGAAGAATGATTTTAACCGGATCAAGAAGCCCGTCATTCAAGGGTATATCTTCGTTTATGAGCAGCCTTAACACATAGATCACAACACTGTTAACTATAGCATTTGTTGCATTCATATTTCCGGGCTGAACTGGTGAAGTACCGGTAAAATCTATCTCACACTTTCTCCCTTCAATGAGCAATCTTACTTTCAGTACAGCACCATCATCGAGATATTCCTCGCTTATATATTCCCCCGAACCGAATCGTGAAAGAGCATCACCGGTTTTTTCTGAAGCATGGACCTTCAAAAGTTCCATATATTTTTCTACTTTTCCCTCACCATATTTATCAACAAGTTCGAGCAATGCCAGTTCTCCTGCTTTGTTAGCTGCAAGAGCTCCGTTCAGGTCTGCAAGATTCTCTTTTAATGACCTGGTTGGGAAAGTAGCATTGCTGAGGATATCTGAGATATTCTCCCATTGCGAAACTCCACTCCTCACAAGATGAACCGGTGGAATTATTACACCTTCATCTGTAAGTGATTTTGCATCAGGAGGCATCGACCCGGGAGTCTTCCCTCCAATCTCAGCATGATGTGCCCTGTTTACTACATATCCCAACAGATTGTCTTCAGCTGAAAAAACCGGAGTGATCAAAGTGATATCCGGAAGGTGGGACCCTCCAAAACCCGGATGATTAGTTATTATTGTATCACCGGGGCTCATAGTCACTGACTCAGCAACTTTCCTTACACATATACCCAGGCTTCCGAGATGAACAGGGATATGGGGAGCATTCGCAACAAGTTTCCCATGTTGATCAAGGAGTGCACAGGAATAATCATTTCTCTCTTTTACATTAACAGATACCGCTACTCTCTGAAGCATGGAACCCATATTATCGGCAATAGACATGAACCTGTTTGTGAAAAGCTCCAATTCAATTTCACTATAAGTATCATTATGAAATTTGTTTTTTACATCCGTTTTTGTCCGGGACATAATTGCAGAACCTGTCTTGTCAATCTCAAGCACCCACCCCTCTTCAACAACCCAGCTGCTGAATTTGTCCAGAACGAGAGCAAAACCGGTAATAGATGCACCAGGTTTGAGATCATCTCTGATATAAACATGTATGCTCCGGAAATCTCCGGGAATATCCTTTATCCCCTTCCGGGCAGGTGTTGGATAATACCTCTCGGCCACCATGTTTCCGGGTTTAATATTCTCACTTCGGGATGATGCAATAACCCTGATGGATTCAACTTCAATATCATTCCTGTCACTTTCATATCCATATAATTTGAAATATTTTTCACTAAACTTCTGCTTCAGATCACTGCCCTCTGAATATTCTACTTCGATCGACGAATCCTGACCTTTAAATCTTAAAAATACCATCTTCGACCTGATCAATATTTCATCAGCAGGGATACCATCCCTCTCAAGTATTTTTGAAGCTTCTGAAGACAGATCATTGAATTTTTCTGAAAGTTCCTCTTCTGAATTTCCAAGTGGGATCATCATCATCATTTCTGTGATCCGTTCAACAGGGGCCGCACTCATCCCGAATGCACTTAGCAATCCCGAATCCTCCGGGAAAATAATAGTAGAAATGTTAAGTAGGTCAGCAATTGAGGCAGCATGCATCCCCCCTGCCCCTCCGAATGCGACCATAGCATATTCTGAAGGATCATATCCTTTAAGAACTGAAACTCTCTTAATAGCTCCGGCCATTATTTCGTTAGCTATCCGGAGGAATCCATCCAGAATTGATATTTTTTCTCTGAGTTCCCCACTCTTTAGTTGGATCTCTTCGATCATTTCGTGAAGTTTGCAGTCAGCGTCATCAGGGAAAACCGGTATCCCGAATTGACCGGGGTCCAACCGTCCGCTCAGAAGATTGACATCCGTTATTGTCAATGGACCCCCGGCGCCATAGCATGCCGGCCCCGGATAGGCACCTGCACTTTCAGGCCCGACACAAAGTTTGAACCCGTCGAAATAACATATCGATCCGCCACCTGCAGCAACAGTTTCAATAGCAAGGGCAGGGCTGACTATCTTCGCACCGGCAACCTCATGCTCAAATCTGTAATCATATTTGTTTACGTATCTTGAGACATCAGTGCTGGTTCCACCCATGTCAAATGTAATAAGTTCCTCAAATCCTGAATCCTTACCGATCGAAACTGCACCTACCACACCTCCGGCAGGGCCACTCAACAAACTCTCCTTTGGCCTGAATTCTGATGCTTTAGCCAGGCCTCCTGCACTGTTCATTACAAAAAATGAAGCTTCTGAAAAATCTTCCCTCATTCCGGAAAGATAGGTGTCAATTATTTTATCAAGATATGCATTTACTACAGTGGTCTCACTCCTTGAAACAAATTTGATCAACTTTGAAAGATCAGAGGAGGTACTGATATATGAATATCCTGCATCTGATAAAAATTCTGCAACTTCTTTCTCATTAACCGGATTCCTGTATGAATGCATAAATGCAATTGCAACAGATTCGATATCCCTCACATTCTTTAACTTCCCGATATCCTGTCTCAGTTTAACCAGATCCGGGTTCTTTACTATATTTCCTGAACTGTCGATACGTTCATCCACCCCGATCACTTCATAATAGAGAGGCTCCGGCCTTACAACATTTCTAGAAAATATATCCGGCCTCTGCTGATATCCGATCCTGAGTAGATCCTCAAAACCCCTCGTAACGACAAATAAAACACGGGACCCCTTTCTCTCAAGCAGAGCATTTGTCCCTTTGGTCGAGCCGAGTTTAACAATATCCACAGGAAGGGTATCCTTTATCCCGGTGTTCGTTATTAACCTGGCCCCAAGCACCGGAGCTTCGTCCCCGGAGGAGAGTTCAAAACCTGTATTGATATCTCTCCTATTTTCCGGGATTTCTTTATCAAGATAGAGTTCATTTTTATCCCGGTCATATTTACTGACCCTTGCACTTATTTCCGATTCTCTGAGAAGCTTAAAATAATAACCTTCAAGAATTTCGGGAGAAACGCCCCAGTTCTCTTCGATACTGATGGTCCTCTCATTTACCCAGCTTCTGACCGTCCCTCTTATCGCTCCACTGCTTAAAACTTTCTTACGATGAATATTTCCTTTGCTATCTGTTGCAATACAATCAGTAAATGTACCACCGGTGTCAGCATAGAATTTATATTTCATTTTTTCGCTCTGTTCCGCATAACCAGAACCAGTACATAAAGCCCGATAATGAGAGAGAGGATCAAATAAACTGGAGTGAACATTTTACCAGTCAGGTTCAATCCCGGGAAAACCCCTGATACAGCCTTTGCAATGTTTGTCATTCCGAGAATGAGTGTCACCCATACAACGATCAGCATCAGGGTATTTGATATCTTTCCATTGAGGTTACCCGATCCTATTATTTTCGGATCGTTCACTACGATCAAAAGGAATATGGTAATAAACGGAAGTATCAGCCCGTTTAATGCCTGGGCAATTATAATTACAGGTACAGGTTTTAATCCGGATATTCCAAAGATTATCCCGGTTAAAAGAACCAGGCCCCATACCATTCTGAAATTCACTGATCCTGAATTCCACTTTTCAGGATTCCTGTTTCCGAAAAGGCCTCTTGCTGTAATGGCTGAAGCAAACGGGGCAGTTATTGCCGAGGAAAGACCTGCCGCAAGCATACCTGTACCGAACATCATACCCGACCAGAATCCGAGCTTTGATCTTAAGGTGCTTATCAATGCCTCATACGAAAAATCTCCTGAAACAAAAGTACCAACTATTAGTACTGACATGGAAATAAGTCCACCGAATACAACAGCAATGGAGAGTCCGAATCTCATCTCTCTGATACTTTGTTTTTTCTTTGCTATCCCGGAGCCGAGAAAAAGATTATATGGAACGACAGTCGTTCCGATAAGTCCGAGTATCAATATGCCGGAACCGGCTGAATCAGGTATTGACGGGATCATACTGCCTCTCAATATACCGGTGATCGAAGGTTTAAGCATGATCGCTGTGGTAAAGAATGAGACTCCCATTACTGCAACTATTATCCCGAGAAAATTTGCGACCCTCTGTACTGAAGGCTGAGTAAGAGCGATCACTGCAATAACACCGATGAACGGAACGGTTATCCATACACTCAGATCTGCTACAAAACCAAAACCCGCCACTGCACCAAGTATATTGCCGGCCTCATATGCAGCAGACCCGAGAATTATAGCCCCAACGATCAAGACCAAAATTATCAACCTTGATGACCCTTCCCTGAAATATGAACTTATGCCTTCACCGAGATTTGTCCCCGAGTGTATTGCCAGTCGTGCCACCGCTTCCTGAAGGATAAGACAGGCAAGGGTGGAGAAGACCAATGCCCACAACAGATCAAACCCGAACAATGCTCCGGATTTGGATGCTGTAGTGATGGTCCCGGGCCCGATAAATGCCGCCGAAATAACAGACCAGAAAAGGATGTTCAATAATCTTTTTTTCATTTTATTCCTGAGTTGTTTTTATTTTTAATGATCAAAAAAAAGTTTAGAATATTCCCAGAATAAAAGCAAAGGGGACGGTCTTTTAATTTTTTAATTTTTTAAAAAAAATTAAAAAATTAAAAGACCGTCCCCGGGCATTATGTCGGTGAAGGTAATACTTTACATCACCCCGGATCAGTTACACTCTGTCCCCTATTTGTTACACTGTTACGCTACTTCCCCAATATGTTCACAAGGTCAGAGTAGTCTCAACAATAATTGAACCATCTGGAGCGATAGCTGATAATTTATAATCTACACTTTCACCCTTCTTAAAATATTTATCGGTATATTCATAAACTCCCGCTCCCGAATAACTTTTGGTCTCTGACCATACGCCGCTAACATTTTTATAAAGTACATAGGCAGAAACTACTTCAGGATATTCATGCTCTGATATTGATATCTTCAATTCAGCATAATCTTTTTGTATGATCCAGGCTTTCTCTGTTTTCCTTACTCCTGTAAGACTTAATACAGGAGGGTAGAGTATTCTTTTAAATGTTATCTCAACCGTATGGTCCCCCTGAATGTCATTTATAATGTAAGGATTTGAAACATCCATCTCAACACCATTATCAAATATCTTATCTATCTCATAACCCTCATCAGGAAAGATATTGATAGTGACATCCTTCCCCTCGATAACCAACTGATTCTCCTTATCAACACTTCCACCGTCTCCAGGAACAACCTGAACTGAATAATTAACAACAGGATTAACTGGATCCGGTTCATATGTAAGTTTTGTAACAAATGCTTCCCCATTTCCCATATAATGATCTATGAAAGGATTTTCAAGGGGGAAATCTGAACTGTAAGTAGACCCTGTTATATACACATTACCATCATTATCAGCAGCAATGCCTTCACCAGAATCAGGACCATCACCTCCCAGGTAAGTTGAAAAATCCAGAGATGACAGTTCCCAGTTTGATAGTTTTGTTACAAACACATCACCACTTCCACTATAGTCCTGATATTGACCGAGCAGTGGAAAATCATTGCTTGAAGTGGCACCGGTCACATAAACTGCATTAGAATCATCTACCGCAATTCCGGTATTGTCTTCATCCCCTTCATCATCTGATCCCCCCAGATAAGTGGCGCTCTGCAGTGAAGGAGATGAACTACCGGAAAAAGATGCTATAAAATAATCTGTTCCGCCACGAAGTGATGACTGATATGCATTTGCCGTAACAGGAAGGTTCGTGGAATTAGTTCTGAATATTATATGGGGACGGGATCCTCCGTCAACACAAATATCAGGATCTGAATCAGTGCCGTTACCGCCGAAATAAGTGGACCAGACAAGGCTGTCATTTCCACTGTTTGTGGTATTGAACCGTGCAATGAACACATCGATATTCCCTCCTCCGAAGGTGCCCTGAAGTTCATTCTTCAGAGGGAAACCTGTATCAGTTGCAGTATTTCCAGTTACAAACACCATAGACTCATTATATACCTCTAAATCAATTGCCCTGTCATCCCCGAATCCTCCAAAATAAGATGAATAGGCTAGATTTAAATTCCCTAAAATAAAAGTAAGTTTGGAAACAAATGCGTCAGTTGCGCCCTGATCATCCTGATATTGATTATTAACAGGGAAATCATTACTTAAAGTCCAACCTGTCACATAAGCATAGCCATAGGAATCAATATCGATCCCCTCCCCCCTGTCAACACCACTACCTCCCAGATATGTTGAGTATTCAAGAGAATCCCCTGCAGGAGAGATTTTTGTTACAAACACATCACCACCACCTCCCATATAGGTGTTATACAAAGCATTCTGCATTGGGAAATCAGTGGATTCAGTTGCACCTGTTATATATGCAGCTCCATTGTTGTCAACTTTAATGCTGCTGCCCCATTCCCTGTCACTTCCTCCTAAGAAAGAGGAATAAACCAGAGAACCTCCATCAGCAGAAAACTTTGTTACAAAAGCATCAGAACTTCCACCGCCATATGTGTTCTGAAATGGATTTTCCAAAAGGAAAAAATTTGCTGACCCGGTCCACCCGGTTATGTAGGCACACCCTGAATTATCCACATCAATATCCATGCTGCCATCACTCCAGTTAGCCCCAAAATAAGTTGAATAAATAAGGACAACCGGATCAATGGTCAGCAGTTTTGTTTTATCATATTTTCCGGTGATAAATCCGAAGGTGGTTTCGGAGATTTTTTTAAAGTCTGCTTTGATCTCTTTTTTCTTTTTTTGTTTTTGGCTGGGGCTGATGGCTGAAGGCTGAGGCTCATTTTGATAGGCAAATGGTTTTTTGTGTGATAATTTTCCGAATTTTGTTTTAATATCCAGATCACCTTTTTTATTGATAGAAATATACTTCACATTTTTATATTCGAACTTTATATCAGAGGGATCTCCTCCCGGATGTACCATCCAGTCATATTCGATTTGTTTTCCTATGCCATATACTTTGAGATCAATATTAGTGTAAATTTCTTTGTATAGAACAGCACCTGAAGTAGGCACATCTGTTACCCATTTACTTTTATCATTCCCCTTAAAATAATTAACCCGGTGTTTCTGAGAGTCCAGAGAAACAACCTCAACATCCTTATTCGCCCCGACAAACAAAAGCCGCGATACATCCCTTGAATTTGTTTCGGATTTGGGATTTTGGATTTGGGGTTTTGTCTTTTCTATCGATAGCTGAAGGCTGATATCTGAAGGCTCGGAAATTCTACTTTCTACTTTTGCCTTTTTACTTTTTCCTTGAGAATTTCTAACGCTGTCAAACACCAACCCTTCCTTAGTAACCCATAACGTATAACCCGGTGTCTTTGCATAAAATAATGCTTTCTTATCCACCTGACCTTTATTGTGGATAAAATAAAGCGGAATGTTACCAAAGTTGAGATTTGGTTTAACCGATCTTTTTCTCTCCGGGCTCACCTTCGCCTTAGAAAAATTTTGAACATCAGATAAGGGTACATTATCTCCCGATACAGTTCCTGAGAATAGAATACCAACAATTACAAATAGTAAGATAGAAAATTTTTTTGCCCTCACTTACGCCTCCTTATTTATTTAAACTTGAATACATTGTAATGAAAATTAATAAAATTTTAAATATATATAATTTTATTTTTTAACAATTACAGGATGGCACATATTTTTTACTTTTTTTACCGAAAACCTTTATTTCTTAAAATTTAATTCCACCTGTTATATAATGTAAAACCATGAAAACTAAAACAATATTAAGCTGGAATGTGAATGGGTTGAGAGCAGTTCTGAAAAAGGGATTTCTTGATCAACTTGGAGAACTTAAGCCGGATATCCTTGGAATTCAGGAGACCAAATTACAGGAAGAGCAATTACCCGAAGAAGTAAAAGAACCGGAGGGATATAAAACAGCCTGGAACTATGCCGAGAAAAAAGGATACAGCGGAACAGGAGTATTTTTCAAAGAAGAACCATCAGAGATCAGAACCGTGTTTGACGAAGAGGTGCTTAGCAACGAAGGGAGGATCATAGAAATAAGATATCCTGAGTTCACACTTTTCAACATATATTTTCCGAACGGCCAGATGAACGAAGTGAGGCTGAAGTTCAAACTCAATTTTTACGACAGGATCCTTGAGCACTTTAATTCACTTCGAAATAAAGGTGAAAAACTGATAATCACAGGCGATATAAACACTGCCCATAAAGAGATCGACCTCGCTAATCCGAAATCAAATGAGGACCGCTCCGGATTCCTTCCAATAGAAAGAGAGTGGATGGATAAATTTATTTCGAACGGGTATATCGATACATTCAGAATGTTTAACGAAAAGCCCCACAATTATACATGGTGGACCTACAGAATGGGAGCAAGAGCTAGAAACATCGGATGGCGTATCGACTATTTTTTCATCTCTGATGATCTGAAAGATAACATAGTTGATTCATACATCCTTCCTGATATTTTGGGATCTGACCACTGCCCCATCGGCCTGAAAATCAAAATTTAAAAACTGTATTTCACTTTTGCGTAGACCATATCATTTTTGTTATATTGGCCGAACATCCCTTCCGTTCCTGTAAAGATGTTTGCACCGAGTAAGATTTCCAGTTCGTCGGTTAATTTGTACTTTACTTTACCTCGGATAAGCGCATCACCGTCATTCAACCCGATGTAAGAGAACAGCTCAAGGATCAATGTCTCTCTGAGGAAATCCTTCGTTGCAAGGAATGTCATCATATTTTCTGCACGGTCATTTACTATCGGATCATCATAATCAAGTATGTATTGCTGAATGAACTGAACACTCATTTTAATATCCATCAGTGTAAAATCGACCCCGATCAGATATTGCAGATAATCTTTTTCAACTACCGCCTCTTCAATCCCAGGATCTTCTGAAAGGAAATATTTTCCGAAATAGTAGGCACCTTCCCCCCTTATCACATAACCTCCGATAGTGGTACTGAAACTTCCTCCGGCAAGCCCTAAGCGATGGTGCTGTGGAATAATTGTAATTGATTCCGGCTGCATTGTTACCGGATCAATGTTTTTTACAGTATGCATTGTCGGATCATCATCCCACATATATCCTGCCATAAATTCCAGATCTATTGCTGAGGAGACTGTGGAGTATTTAAAGAACACTTCACTGTTCTTCAAACTTTCCTGCACTTCCTGCCTGGAATAGTCAAATTGAGGCTGAAGCGGAAGATCGAAACCGGGATTCCATATTGAATCCGCCTCCGGCATCATGGTTGGAGAAAATACAGGCACCCATACAAGCTCTAAAGTACTGTTCCCGATATAATAATCAACTTTTACTGCTGTTATCCCCATTCTGATCTCATCAAATTCGGGGAGGAGAAATTCTCTCAGATCTTTAGGAGATATAACATCGGTAATAAAAACTCCGTCTGCTTTTCCCCATATTATCTGCTGTTTTCCTATCCTGATATCCATCGAGTTAAAGAATATATCAATATAAGCCTGCCTTAATCCCAACTCCAGATCTTTGTTCTGATAATCATAAATGTATGGGTTTACTTTGAAAGCGATCTTCCCTTTCGAATGCTCAAGGTTCAAATTAAAAGTATTCTGAAGGATCGAAAAATCATTCACATCGTGTAATAACATCCCCGTATAATTACGGACATACCCGGTGAGATTCAGCGATTCCCCTTTTATGTTCAGATTGAGGAACAACAGGAGGACGATCACCCCTGCTATTCCATAAGTTCTATTTTTCATTACAATCCTCTCTTCATCATCCTCTCGGTAAACTGCCTGTCGGGAATACTGGTGTTGATCTTAACATCTGAAAGCTCCATCTTCGTTGTATGTTTCTTCTGGACATTGACCATCTCAGAGTGAAGTATGATCCAGAGACCATTGATCTTCTCAAATTTCTTTACACTCAGTATCTTGAGCAGGTCTTCATCCTCATCATAGAATTCTTTCTTCAACCCGATCCATTTATCCTTAATGATCCATGTCACGGTTCTGGAATACACATACTCTTCATCTTTAGGTAAACTCTCAACCACATAACATTGTTCTCCATTGAACTTCTCTTCCCGGATCAGTTTGTGAGTATCAGATTCAGGCTGTCTGTCTCCAAGATCATCGTAAGTAAAATCAGATCCCATGAAGTAATCACTCTTACTGCTGCTAGAGATCCTTTTTATTTTTTTGAGAGCCGGCAGATATATCCACTGATCATCATCCTTACCCTCTTCCGTATAACTCCAGTTTACAAATGAAGTGTTTCTGACATCTGCAGGTGACATGAAAAACATTATTTTCTTTTCAACTTTCCCGAAATCCTTAATAAATTGCTTTATCGTCCTGACACGTTCGTTCCCCTGAGAATTGATCAGTGACATGGTAAGGTTCCCCTTACTGTCCTTTCCTGTATCTCTGTTGTAAACATTCTCTATTATTTGTAACCCTGTTAATTCCGCCCCGCTTATGGCAATCGCCGGGAGCAGGATCAAACTTAAAACAAGAATATGTAATTTCTTAATTTTCATTTCCAACCTCCTTAATTTCTTTATTTTGTTTTTTTTTAAAATAAATATTTGACATGTACAAAAGCAGGTACATTATAGAAACAGTACCTACAAAACTTGTGAACATATTTAGTGATACCAATGCACCTAATGCTCTGTTCGGCGGGAATACCGAAAGAAGCAGAACCAAAAATCCTGCTATAACCACAAGGGCATTAAATACAATAGCCCTTCCTGAATGCTGCATCGTTTTTTCACTGGTAATGGCTTTATCACCGGTCCGAATAGCATATATTTTGTACCTTTCTATAAAATGAACCGCATAGTCGATCCCTATCCCTATTGCGATACTTGACAACAAGGCTGTGGTTGTACTTAAAGGAATATTGAATAATCCCATGACACCAAAACTTATAACGGCAGTTATTACTATCGGAACTGCTCCGATAATTCCTGCCAGTACTTTTTTAAACATTAATGATAAGAGTATTATTACAATGATCAATGACAATAGCAGACTTAAAATTTGTCCCATCAGTATAAGATCAGTGAAAACAAGTCCTTTATATCCTGAACCTGCAAAATTTATCTCCACGTTCTGCTCACCGAATCCGGGAATATATTTCTCGATAATCTCAATTGCACTATTCATAGCCTTCGAGTTATCACTTTTAAGTTGAAAGATCACATTAACTTTTGTGTAATCATAATTTACGACACTCCAGAGATTCTCAGGATCACCGGACATTTCATAAAGCAGCAGGTATTGCGCCACCAACTCTCTGGAATCCGGAATTGTGTTGAACTCTTCCTTATCCGCATGCATTACCTTGTTCATCCGCTTTAAATAGTCAGATAAAGAAAATGAATTCCCGACAATCTCAAGTTTCTCAACATCATCCTGCATTTCGTCAATTAAACGCAATAATGCAGGGTCTTTAAAAGCATTTTTTTCTTTCGAATCGAGGATCACATTTAATGTCGATGTCCCTCCGAAGTGTGTATTAATAAATTTATCGGTCAGGACAATATCACTATCCTTTTCAAATTTATCAAGGAAACTTGAATTTATCCATACCTTTCCGATCCCGACTATTGAGATAGCTATTATTGAAATTGTAATAAGGATTGTAAGATATCTGTGCTTAACGATCCAGCTTGAAAATGCTGAGCCTATATTTTTACTGTTTTTCCTCTTCGCTTTTTCCGGTTTATCTTTCCATCCCGGAAGCCCGAACATCATTAGGCCGGCCGGCACCAGAACCAGGGAGAATACCATTGCCATCAGAACTCCAAATGCTGTGAATATCCCGAAATATTTAATTGGATACACCTGAGAAGTTATAAGTGAGATGAACCCGACAGCGGTAGTCACAGAGGTCATTACAACCGGTTTCCACATCCCGTGGATCATATCGTTAACTGCATCTCTTTTTGATGCTGAAGGATTCTTTTTCATGAAAAGATGCAAATGGCTGAATAAGTGTATTCCATCCGCTACACCGATCGCGATCAGCATTACCGGGATCATTGTTGACACGGCATATATCGGAATGTTTACCGCTGCCATCAATCCGAAAGCAAGTACAGTACTGAATAATACAACCAGAAGTGTAAGTATTGTTGCTTTAAAACTTCGTAACAATGCAAGTAGAACTATAATAATGATCAGAATAACGATCGGAACCATCCGCTGCATATCCTTCGGACCCAGATATGCCATGGTACCTTCAACTATCGGGCTACCCGCCACATAAAGTTTTTCCGGACCCTCATATTCTTTTGATAATTCAAGGATACGGTGATAAAATTCCTGTGAAAACACATCATCTTTAATCTCAGCCACTATCAATGTTATCTTTTCATCCTCAGAAACCAACCGGCCGAAAACCATATCATTATCCCGGACCAGACGTTTCATTTCGTCCAATTTCTCAATATCTTTCGGAACTCTCTTGAAAAATGGTTTAACATCCATTCCATCTTCTGTACCTAGAATATTATCCGCAGTATAAAGAGACGTGACATCACTCTTCTCGATCTCTTTCATTTTCTGAAATGCTTTCGTAAGATCTTTTACTTTTTGAAGTGTATCTGAGTTATAGATACCATTCTCATTTTCGATCGCAATGATTATCCCGTCCTTAATGTTAAACCACTTTTCCGCCTGATTACTATAGACAAAAGCAGGATGTTCCTGCGGCATATACTCATCAAGATCAGTCTCCATTCTTGTATTAGATCTCATGATCATAAAAAATCCGACGTTTAATATTAATACAGCTACTAATACTATCTTATTGAATTTTGTAAGTTTCTTTAATAAATTTTCCATCTTGTCTCCTTTGATTGTTAATAAGAAATTAATTTTCTTATCGTCCTCCATAATTTTTGTCCTTCACTTTCTATACTGAAAGAGTGATCCGAAAGCCTCCACTTTGTAACAATGAGCCTTAATCCCCCCATTATTATTAACACTGCCTGATCACTATCTATGTCTGTTCTGATATTCTTTTTTACCTGCCCTTCTTTTACGATTTTCAGTATCATTTCAAAATTTCTTTTCATTATTGCCTGTATTTTTTCTGAAAGACGTTTATCATCTCTGAATATCTCTTCTGCAAAAACAACTGCAGCAAAAGTAGGGTTATTCATGAAATAGGAAAATTGATAAGAAAAAATCTCTTCAAGTTTTTCGACCGGGGATAGTTTCTTATCAGTAATGATTCCTTTATAGGCCATAATATAATTTTCAAATTTTGATAAGATTGCGAGAAGAATGCACATTTTGCTATCAAAATGTCTGTAAATAGCCGGTTCGGATATCCCTATTGCCTTTGAAAGATTTTTGATTGTAAGATTTTGTATCCCTTTATCAGAAATTATCTCTATTGAAGAATTCACTATCTCTTCCTGTCGACTTGTTAATTCATTCACTATAATTTCTCCATGTTAGTTAGTATTCGCTAACCATAATAATATACAAATCCCGTTTTGTCAACAAAAGAAATATCGCTACATTCCAAGACAGGGAAATTCATATGGAAATTTCCTTCGGGCGGTAGATGTTTAATCCTGACTTAAGAAGAGATACACTGAAGTTTTTTACATTCTCTATTATCTCTCCGTCTATCACTATATCAATCTCTGTAGCGGAAGATACTTTAAACTCACTTGACCTTAGGATCTCAAGTTCCGGCCTGTTCAGATGTTTATTTCTCATTACAGAAACAGCAAGACCCACAGTGTTCGAAAGAGACCGGGTGTTTATTATTGCGCAATCGATAATATTATCGTAAGGAGAAGCTTCGGGGCTGATCCACAAACTGCGGCCGTACAAGGGAGTGTTTTGAAATACCAGAAGCGAAAGATTCCTTTCTATCTTTCTTTTGTCCCATTCGATCAGAACATTTATAGGGACTTTATTCTTAGTGAAAGATTGTCTTACACCTTTTATAAAACCTGAGATTTCCATTGCCGGTTTTATTTTTGTTATCATTATTTTTTCACTTTTCCAATTTTCAACAAATTTGTTAACAATAGTACCCAGACCAACTCCCATTGAGCCGAGAAAATAATGCACTTCACCTGCAGGTTCTGTTCTCACTACTCCCACATCTATCTTATGAGTCAGCCCATCATTAATACCTTCTATTAACCGATCAATATCGTCCATCCTGATCCCTCTTACGATGTCGTTAAAGGAACCGGTACCGATCATCCCGAGAATTAATTCCTCACTATACTCACTTCGGAGGATCTCTTCAGCAACAAAAGTTAAGGTAGTATCTCCCCCTACAGCAATTATATTCCTTTTATCTCCGGAAGCCCTGGAGGCCATTTCCCTTAGATCTTTTTCAGATTTTGTGACATGGAAATCATATGGGATCTTCAATTTCATAAATTTTTTTTTAATTTTCCCCATTTTTTTTAAAGATTTGCCGCCTGCAGAGGATGGATTATAAAGTATCATAATGTTTTTCATGTTGTGTTAGTTAGTGTTCGCTAACTATAGTAATATACAAATTCTGTTTTGTCAACAATCCAAATAAATTTATTTTTCAGACTTCATTATTAAGAGCCTGACCCTTGTTGATTTGTAACCAAATATTGATTTAGAGCGTAATATAAAGTAAAATTGAATCATGTGGAAAAAATATCATGAAAATCGAAAAGTAAGGAAACTGGAACTGCTGGCGAAACGAAAAGAGATGGGTTTCTTCCGTGAATATTTCGAATTGATCACCGAAACTCTGATCTATGTTTTCTTCGTTATGACCTTCCTCCTTCAGTCTTTTGTGATCCCAACCGGTTCAATGGAGAACAATCTCCTTATCGGTGACCACCTTCTGGTAGATAAGATTTCATATTCAAGATCCATATCTCCTATTGATCGTCTCGTATTCCCTCAAAAAAAGATAAGGAGGGGAATGATAGTAACATTTAAATCCCCTGCTGAAATGGAAAAAGAGTATGTAAAAAGGGTGATCGGAGAGCCGGGAGACAGGATCAGGATCGAAGACAAAAAAGTGTACATTAACGGAAAATTACTCGTTGAACATTATACGTATTTTAAAGATAAAAACATCCTGCGTGGGCAAAGGGACAATATGGAAGAGTACATAGTTCCTGAAAATTCTTACTTCTGTATGGGCGACAACAGAGATAACAGCTATGATTCAAGATTCTGGGGACCTGTTCCTGCAGATTACATTATCGGGAAACCATGGAGGGTCTATTGGTCCTTCTCTTCTACATCAGATGAATATCTTACACCCGGGTTTCTTCACAAGGTAAAAGACCTGTTCAAAACAGTGACAAATTTTTTCTCAAAAACTCGCTGGCAAAGGACAGGGAAAAAGATAGAATAGAGTTTTTCCAGGAGATATCATGAAAAAAAGGGCGCTGATCACAGGCATTACAGGGCAAGACGGATCTTATCTTGCAGAATTTCTTCTTGATAAAGATTATGAGGTTTATGGAATGGTCAGACGTTCCAGCATGGAAAGATTTGATCGTATCGATCATATAAAAGATAAGATCGAAATAAAACAGGCGGATCTTCTGGATCAATTTTCCATCACTAAGCTAATAGATGAGATCAGACCTCACGAAGTCTACAACCTTGCTGCCATGAGCTTTGTTCCCACTTCATGGAATCAACCTGTACTGACTGCTGAATTTACTGCTATAGGTGTTACACGGATGCTTGAAGCAATCCGTTATGTTGACCCGAAGATCAAGTTTTATCAGGCATCTTCATCTGAAATGTTCGGCAAAGTAAAAGAGATACCACAAACAGAACAAACACCTTTTCATCCAAGAAGTCCTTATGGCGTTGCAAAAGTATACGGTCATTGGATCACCATAAATTACAGAGAGAGTTACAACATATTCGGTTGTTCGGGAATTCTATTCAATCATGAATCCCCGAGAAGAGGGATCGAATTTGTAACAAGAAAAATATCATACAATGCGGTTAAAATAAAACTCGGCCTTTCGAAGGAACTCGGCCTTGGAAATTTGGATGCCAAGAGGGACTGGGGATTTGCCGGAGACTATGTGAAAGCTATGTGGCTGATGCTTCAACAGGATAAACCTGATGATTTTATTATCTCAACAGGTAAAACCCATTCAGTAAGGGATCTTGTCGAAACAGCATTTTCCCATCTGGACTTGGACTACAAAAGATATGTTAAAAAAGATGAAAGATTCTTCCGGCCTGCTGAAGTTGATCTTTTAATAGGTGATCATTCGAAGGCGAAAAACGAATTGAATTGGGAACCTGAAGTTTCATTTGAAGAACTAGTGAAAATGATGGTAGATTCAGATATGGAACTGTTAAAAAAAGAGTACGCAGATGAATTATAAAGAAGAGAGGCCGTGGGGCTGGTTTGAGATCCTGCTTGAATCAGAAGATGTGAAAGTAAAAAGGATACTTGTCAAAGAAGGCAAGAGGCTTTCTCTTCAGAGCCATGAACATAGATCTGAAAATTGGACAATAGTTCAGGGGGAATCACTCATAACTCTTGACACTGAAGACAAAAAATATGTTCGTGATGATTCAGTTTTTATCCCGGCTGGGACAAAACACAGGATCGAGAATATAGGCAAAGGGGATGTTGTTTTCGTTGAAGTTCAAACAGGAACATACCTTGGTGAAGATGATATCGTCAGGTATGAGGATGATTTTAAAAGAGCCTGACAGATCTAACTGAAACCGAGATCTCTCTTTATTAATCTATGGAGTTTTCTTCTTATACTATTAAAATTGATGTCAGGATCATAAACAGGATGTATCCTGTTTGTCAGAAGGATGAACACATTTGCCGATTCCGGTTCCATCCATATTGAAGTACCGGTAAATCCGCTATGCCCTATTGTTTTTCTGGAAAGTGCCCTTCCCCCCGAAGTGATTAGAGATGAGTTCAATTTAAATCCGAATGACCGGTGACTCCTCTTGAATGGAGTAATGTTCTTCCAGAATTTCCTGGTGGTATCAGGTTTCAACAAAGTTGTGAATTCAGGATAGAACTCATGTGAAATTTTAAAAATATCATCAGCAGTGGAGAAAAGGCCTGCATTACCGCTACTTCCATTCAGAAAAAATGAATTCCCGTCATGCACTTCCCCCCGGAGAACATCCTCTCTCCATTTATATTTCCCGGAAAGTAGGGGGTATTCCTTCGCTACCAACAAAGCTTCGTACCCGTTCCCCCTTTCGGTTGGGACACATTGTGATCGCATTTCTGAAGGGATCTTAAAAAATGTATTCTCAAGTCCCAATTTGTTTATGATCTCACTCTCTGCAAAATCGGCAATATCCATATCGATTACCTTTTTCATGATCTCAGCAAGTAGAATATAGCCAAGGCATGAGTAGACAACTTTTCTCCCGGGTTTTGCCACTGTTTTAAGTCCGGCAATAACATCAATATGATCATCATCATTCAAATAAAGTGGGTACCATGCGGGTATTCCTGAAGTGTGGGTGATCAGGTGAGTTATGTTCAGATCTTCAGGAAATCTACTCAGAAATTTCTTTACAGGAGAATCTTCTTTGATCTCTCCATTTTCAATCAGAATTAAAGTAAGAAGTGAAGTTATTAAAGGTTTTGTCAGAGAAGCGACATCGTAAATATAGTTATATTTAAGTTTTTCGATCTGAGGTTCAACAGATGCATTGCCATAACACTTCCGGAAGACATCTCCCTTATGAGAACCAGCAAGGATCGTTATTCCCGGAAACACCTTCCGGTTCAGAAGTTCCTGAATATAACTTTCAAACTTCAATATTTTTTATGCTATTTGATACTTTTTCTGCCAGCTCGAGTGCGTTTCTTCCGTCCTTTCCTGTAACATTATGATTTATTCCTGTACTAACAGTCTTGTAAAAATTATTCCAGAGATTAAAAAGTGGCTCTACATCTTCAATAGCCGGAATATCCTCTTTGATCTCTGTACCATCTATCGTGTAAATTTTGACCCTTTTTTTCTTGTAATCAACTGAAAAATAACCATTCTTCTGGAAAATTCTCAGTTTCCTTGTCTTCTTCTGTGATATTCTGCTGGCCGTAATATTTGCTACAAGGCCTGAATTGAACTGGATCCTTGCATTTGCAATATCAACTTTTTTTGAGATCACAGGAATACCTGAAGCATCGATCTGTGCGATCCCTGATTTATCCCATTGAAGGATTATGTCAAGGTCATGGATCATAAGGTCATTGATAACATCAACATCAAGTGAACGGAGAGAAAAAGATCCGAGTCGCTGAATTTCTATAAATAGTGGATCCCGAACTTTATCCTGAATATATTCAACAGCAGGGTTAAATCTTTCCAGGTGCCCGACAGCTATCGTCACCCCTTTTCCCTTTGCCATTTCTATAAGTTCATCAGACTGCTCCAGAGTTGAAGCAAAAGGCTTCTCAACAAGAACATCTTTACCCTTCTCTATGAAAAATTTTGTAATAGAATAATGATGTGTGGTTGGCGTGGAGACCATGACAGCATCAACCAGGTCAGCCATCTCCTCATGATCTGAAAAAGTTTTGATATTGTACCCGGAAGAAGCATCATCCAGATTTTCCTTTGAAATATCTGCTGCACAAGTAAGTTGGAGTTCAGGTATCGATTCAACAACCCTCATATGATTACGGCCCATTGAGCCGGTTCCGATTATTCCGATTCTCATTTGTTATTTCTCTGTTTTAAAGTTTTTCAGAACTCCCCTTTTGGTTTTCGCGAGGAATTCAAGAATAACATCCACTTCCGGTGAGTCTGTAAAGAGAAGTTTAAGTTTATCAACAGCTTGTGAGGTATTAAGATCTTCTTTATAAATTATATTAAGAATGTCCCTTATAATATTTATAAATTCTCTAGTAATACCACTTCTAAGCATCCCGATTGAATTCGGGCCATAATAATTGTAATTATCCCGTGATTGAGAAATCTTTACAAATGGGAGAACATCCTGTTCAATTATTGTATATGCCCCGATATATGAATTACGCCCGATTCTTACATACTGATGTACCGATGAAAATGCACCTATAACTGCAAAATCCTCAACTTCAACATGTCCTGCAAGTGTTGCTCCGTTTGTGAAAAGAGTATTGTTTCCGATCATACAATCATGAGCTATATGGGTATAGGCAAGAAAATAGTTATTATCACCTATTTTTGTGATACTCCCGCCTTTCTCAGTACCTCTGTTTATTGTGGTGAATTCACGAACCAGATTGTTATCTCCGATCTCCAGAAAGGTCTCTTCTCCCTTATAGGTGATATCCTGTGGGTCAGTACCGATGGAGCTGAACGGGTAAATTTTAGATCCTTTTCCTAATTTAGTGTTCTTATCGATCACCGAATGGTGCATGATCTCGCTATTATCTCCGATCTCAACATTATCACCCACCATTGTAAATTGCCCGATTTTAACATTTTTCCCGATCCTGGCTCCGGGACTGACAACAGCTGTAGGATGAATCACTGAATCAGTCATTGTGCCAGTGCTGAACTTAGAATCGCAGTTGCAGCAACCTCTCCGCCGACCATCGCCTTCCCTTCCATCTGGGCAAATACACCCCTCTTGCGGATTAATTTCATCTCAAGATCGAGGCGATCTCCGGGAATAACAACTTTTCTGAATTTAGCTTTATCTATACCTGTGAAATATGCCATTCTCTTTTCCTTGGGATATTCCCTCAGCATAAGAATAGCCCCCAGTTGAGCAAGGGCCTCCAGAATAAGAACGCCTGGAAAGACAGGGTTGTCTGGGAAGTGGCCCTGAAACAGGGCCTCATTTATTGAAATATTCTTATAGCCGCGAATAAAATCCGGATCTACTATCTCCACTACTCTGTCAACCAGTAAAAAAGGGTAACGGTGGGGAATTATCTCACGGATCTTTTCAATCCCAAAAATCTCTTCCATTAGATTATTTTTTCTTGTAATTAGAATCGATATCTTTGATTACAATATCAGTAATATCTATTGTTTTATCAAAATAGGAAATCCCTGCAATACTGAGGTCGAAAACAAGAGTAAATCCTTTGGATTTTCCGATCCTGTCAATAATTGGCATAACCTCTTTCTGAAGCGTCTGCATCTCTTCCTGATATTTCCTTCTGAGTTCTTTCTGTGTATCCTCATAATACCTTTTGAGGTTTGTCTTTTTTTTCTGAAGTTCAAGACTTTTTCTTTCTCTGGAAGCACTGTTGAGCGCAGGAGACTGAATTGCAGTCTCAAGTTTCTTTATTTCAGCCTGCATTGCTTCTACTTTCTTCTGTTTTGATTTGCCATAGTTTTCCAACTTGGCCTGGATCTCTTTCCCTCTTTTTGTTGAGGCAATAACTTTCTGTGCATTGATAACACCAATTTTCACTTCACCGAAAGTATAGAAAGCAAGCGTTAAGAATGTAATTACTAAAACTAATGTTTTTTTCATGTTTATCTCCTTTAAAAACCTTTGTATATTTGTCTATTTTAATAGAATGAAGGTCCGACCGCAAATTTAAACGCAAAACTTGAATCATCGACATTAAGGGATCTTGGATTATAAGCAAAGATCAGTCTGAATGGAACATTGAGCATCGGAATAAATATCTTAAGTTCCAGCCCGGTCGATGTATAAACATCATTTAAACTGATCGGATAACCTGTATCATAAGCATTTCCAATGTCGTAAAAGAAATTAAAAGAAAATTCTTTCGTAAGAGGGATCTGGTATTCAAAATTCATAAAGAAAGCTTTGTTACCACCAATCACATATCCATTCTCATCTCTGGGGCCCAGCCTCATAATATCAAAACCTCTTATGGACCTCTCACCTCCAAGATAAAATTTCTCATAAAATGGTACAGGATTTTCTCCAAATTCGATCATAGTCTGATATACTGCATGCATTCCCAATGTATGTCTGTTCCAGAGAGGAATAAATTTAACAAATTCAAACTTAAACTTATGCATGTCTATATCGCCACCGAGGAACCCTCCGGCATATCTGTAATTCAGGAGATATTTTGTTCCTGAGCTTGGAAAAATTGGTGAATCCACAGTTGAATAATATATGGTTGGCGTAACAGACGATATAACTCTTTTCCCTTCAGTATAATAGTAAGAAGTATAACTGCTCGACCAATTTATATCTTCATTGACATCACTGATGGATACATCCTCAAAGCTGTAAACAAATGATGCGCCCCAGAATCTCCAGAACCTAAAAGATGTCATCAGGTTGAATCCTGCCCCTTCTCTTGTATAGTATCCCGGATAGCTGAATGACTGCTTAAAAACATCAAATCCAAAACTTGCAGGCAGGTGAAACAGATGGGGTTCAGTAAAACCTAATCTGTAATTCTTGGTTCTTGTTCCACTCTGAAGATTGACCGTAAATGATTCTCCCAGTCCGAGAAAATTCTGAGTTGAATAACCCAGTCCTATGAACCAGCCATCATATCCGCTGTATCCAACATTAAAGTTGATCATCTGACGGTTCATTTCCTGTACATCAACCAGCATATTTATCTTTTGCGGATCATCTGAATCCGGTTTGATCTCAGGCATCTTCTCAATAGTGACAAGACCAAGCTGTTTCATTCTTCTGATGGAACTTTCCAGAGCCTGTGTATTGAATCTTCTACCCTCTTTCAGCATCCACTCTCTCCGAATTACTTTGTCCTTGGTGAAGGTATTTCCGGTAAACTCAAGCTTACCGACATAAGCAACTTCGTTCTCTTTGAGCCTTACTAAAAGATCAACAACTTTTTTCACAGGATCAAGGTTCTCGTCCGGCACTATCTGAGCATAAAAATACCCTATTGAACCATATACCTTCTGAATATCCTCTATTCCCTCGTTCCTTTTTTTAATATTATAAACTTCACCCGACTTGATCTTGATCATATTTTTCAAAAAAGCGGATTTAATTATTGTATTTCCTTCAACTTCAATTTTTCCAAGTGTATATCTGGGGCCCTGGTCAACCGGAATTGAGATCTTCATCATTTTCTGGAATTTCCCCAAAAAGGTCATCCGGTTCACTCTCGAAAAAACAGGCCGTCCAACCTTTGCTTCAATAAAACCCTTTTGTTGAAGACGAAGTTTTATACCCTTAAGATCCTCTTCCATTTTTGCCTTATTATAAACATCTTTACTGCTTATGGAGGAGAGGAATCCGTGGACCTTATTATTTTTCATCCCACGCCTTATAAACTTGGGTGAAATATACGTTGTGTCAAGTCCCGGGAAATCAATGCGGCCAATCCTCGTCTTCGGCCCGGTTTCAACTGTGATCTCAAGTTTAACCCCGCCCTTATCCGGCTCTTCCCTGATCTCAACCTTCCCATCGTTGTAACTTTTTTCGAGAAGAAGGTCCTTTATGATCTTTTCAACCTTTTTCATCTTTGAAGGGTTATGATAGGAGAATGGAGCCAGAACA
>DBOL01000083.1 GCA_002299555.1 Candidatus Aminicenantes bacterium UBA647 | reverse complement strand
TTCCGGGATTATTCTATGAAATAAAAAATACCATTGAAACTTCTGAACATTTATTTGATCCGAATATTAAAGACTCACATCTTTGGGAACACACTCTCAATGTTTCATCGATCACATTAAGGTTAGCCGGGAAAGAGAAAGTAGATGCCCTGCCGGTAGTGCTCGCAGCATTATTTCACGATTCAGGAAAATTCTCTGAGGGCACTTATCATAAAGATGACATTCCCGAGGAATCTGAGAGTGTTAAGATGGCTGAAAGCACGATGAAAAAATTTAATGTCCCGAGTGAACAAATAGAGATCATAGTCGACGCAATTAAGTCTCTATATATGGAAGGTGCCTCAAAAAATAAATTAACAGATATAATTCACGATGCCGATTTCCTTTCAAAATCAGGCCCCCTGGGGATAGGAGAATTTTTTATCAAGGGTGCCATAAGGGGTAACAATCTAATTAACAGATTGATAAATTCAGCTTCAAAAGAGTTGACATATTCAGAGAATATGACATTAAATATGAGAACAGGCTCGGGAAAGATCATGGCAAAAAAAGATCGATCCTTTACACTGAAATTCTTCAAAACACTATTTGCTGACCTGAAGAAAAAAGGCATCACTGATCTTGTGATCGCTGAACAGAAAATAGTGAAGGGGAAATGTAAAAAAACAATCAAGATTATAACCGTTTCAGAACGTTCCTGCGAAAACTGCGGTAACAGACCTGACTTCAAAACATCATTTGAATCCGGCATCAAATGTGAAAAACTGATTTTAACTCTCTCTTGCCGGAAGTGTAACAAAGAGATAAGAAAAACCTCATTTTGTCTCCCTGAAATATGCTTTTGAACTGTAGTGTAAATAATTTGTAAACAACATTATTAAGTGATAGAATTTATCCTCATGAGCGAGGAAAAAGACACCCTTATCCGTGATACCCTGATAAAGTTTGAAAAGAAGAGGCAGGGGATCAAAAAAATTCACAAATTGGTGAACAGAAAGATAGATAGGAAATTCCATCTGGACATCAATGACCTTACCCCTACCGAAATCGACTTCGAAATGGGAAGAAGGGCTGCCAACCTCAGGGAGAATGCAGACCCGAGAGTTTACATCAATTTAAAACCCGGAAGAAATAAACTTGTAAAGATACTTATGCTTTTCCCGTTCATGCTCAGAATGATATTCCTGAAACCGGTCAGTATCGTAAGAGATTTTATTTTTTTTAACAATGCAATGATGGTGAGGATGAGAAAGACAGATCTCCGTCTTAGAGAACTTGAGGAGAAACTGAACTCATCTCCGGATTATAATGAAAGCACTCTCTCAACAGATCAAAATGGTGAGAATTAATTGAATCAGGGAATCTCTGAAAAAATAAGAACTCTGATTTCCGGAAGTTCAGAACCATTCCATGTTATTTCTGCAAAGATCATTCAACTCCTTGACTCGAATAGTATTAAAGAAACTGATAAGTTCAAATATTTTCTTAATAGATCAATATCGATCTTTAAAATACACTACGGAATCCAGGGAGCTGTTAATTTTCTAAGGCACTATGAGATCTCTTCAGGAAAGAGAAAGCCTTCTCTTGCTATATACGATCATGCTTTTCACTTCATTGGTGGTGCTCAAAAATACGGCCTGACACTTATTAAAGCACTTGAAGATGATTTTGATATTACGATAATAGCTAACAGAGTTGTCACTCATCATGATTTTCTTGAATGGTATGGAATCGATCTTAAAAAAGCAGACATAAAAATTGTACCAATTCCCTATTTCGACAGCAGAAAAACAGCACATATCGATCCTCATCGAATAATGAAGGGGACCCCCAATCCGTTCCATGCTATCAGTAGTGAAAGTGGGAATTATGATATTTTTATAAATAATGGGATGCTTGAGATGGTTTATCCATTATCATTAATATCAGTCATTGTATGTCATTTCCCCGAGAGAAGACCGCAAAGTTATTTTTATTCAGACCAATATACCTACACTATCTACAATAGTAAATATACAGAACGATGGATAAGAAGAAGATGGAAATATACGCCCCATAAACACATCTACCCGCCTGTAGACATGGAAGTTTTCAAAACAGGTTCAAAGAAGGAAAATTTAATTCTGTCTGTTGCAAGGCTGGAAGAAGGCGGGACAAAGAAGCAAAAAGAGATGGCACTTGCATTTATCAAACTTAAGAAGAGATTCCCGGATATCTCTGATGGGTGGAAATTAATAATTGCCGGTGGAAGCACCGGTGAGAGCCCATATCTCCTTGAACTTAAAGAGATAATTAATGGAGAGGACAACTCCATAGAATTAAAGACAAACATCAGTGACAATGATCTTAAGGCTCTGTACAAAAAAGCTTCCATATTCTGGCACTTGTGTGGCCTCGGGCAAAATGACCCTGCCAAGGTTGAGCACTTCGGTATGACCATCGGAGAGGCAATGCAGAACAGAATTGTACCAATCGTATTTGATGGAGGCGGACAGAGAGAGATAGTAGAGCAAGGTAAATCAGGATTCAGAGTATCTTCTCTGAATGGGTTGATCAGAAATACAGAAGAACTTATGAGAGATGATAAACTGAGGGAAGAACTGGGAGAGAACGCATATTTGAAAAGCTTTCAGTTCAACAGAAAAAGATTTACAAAGGAAGTAAAGCTATTTTTTGAGGATATAATACCCTGTATTAGAGAAAAATCTTGACAAAACCTTTGAAAAAAATAAAATCAATACTTCAGGAGAGAAAATGAAGCGAGAATTATTATCTGGAAACGAAGCCATTGCGAGAGGTGCTTATGAAGCAGGAATCACTTTCGCATCAGCATATCCGGGAACACCCAGCACAGAGATACTGGAAAATGTAGTAAGGTATAAAGAAGATATCCATTGTCAATGGGGATCAAATGAGAAGACAGCATTTGAGGAGGCAATGGGTGCAACATTCACCGGGGCAAGAGTATTAGTGGCAATGAAACACGTTGGACTTAACGTTGCAGCAGATCCACTATTCTCCTCAAGTTATCTTGGCGCTGAAGGTGGATTTATTATTGTATCTGCAGATGACCCCGGAATGCACTCTTCTCAAAATGAACAGGACAACAGGAACTATGCGATCGCAGCAAAAATACCGGTACTTGAACCCTCCGACTCTCAGGAAGCCAAAGATTTTGTTGTAGAGGGAATCAAGATCAGTGAAAAGTTCAACACTCCTGTAATGCTGAGATCAAGCACAAGAGTTTCCCATTCCCGCTCCGCGGTGGAAACCGGCGAAAGAGAAACCCCTCCGGAGATCCACTATGAGAAAGATTTTCAAAAGACGATGTTACTGCCTGTTATTGCACGAAAAAAACATATAATTGTAGAAGAGAGACAGAAGAAAATAAAAGAGTTCAGCGATACATTCAAATATAATTATATCGTTGAAGGCAAAACCAGGATAGGGATTATCGCATCGGGTATTGCTTTTCAGAACGGGAGAGAGGTTTTTAAAGATGACTGGTTCCTGAAAGTGGCCATGCCCTACCCCTTTCCCGAGGAATTATATAAAAAGTTCGCTGAAAAAGTGGACAAAATATATGTCCTTGAAGAGAACGATCCAATAATGGAGAATTTTGCAAGACTGATCACTCCTGACAAGGAAATAATCGGAAAAGATTTTTTCCCATTGACGGGTGAGATGACAGAAGATGTAATACTGGAAACCTTAGGGAAAAAAGATCTTACTCCTGAATTTGATATAAACTCAATTCCGAAGAGGCCTCCCTCTTTATGCCCGGGATGCCCGCATACAGCAACATTCCATAACCTTAATCTTCAGAAGGTCACCGTTACAGGAGATATCGGATGTTACACATTGGGAGGGCTGCCACCTCTGAATGCAATGGATACAACGATCGATATGGGCGCTTCAATTACAGCAATGCTTGGAATGGAAAAATCAATGGAAAAAGCCGGTAAAAAATTAAAGCAGGCAGCTGTGATCGGGGATTCAACTTTTTTCCATTCAGGTATAACCGGACTTCTTGATCTTATTTATAACGGTAGTAAAGGAACAGTAATTATTCTTGATAATTCCATTACTGCCATGACAGGACATCAGGACAACCCCGGGACAGGCAAAACCCTGATGGGTGATGATGCACCTGTCGTTGACATACTTAAACTTGTAAAAGATGGACTGGGAATAGAACATTCATTTGAGATAGACGGATATGATGTGAAGGGGATAAGGGCTCTCCTTCGTGAGGAATTAAAAAGAGAAAAATTATCTGTGATAGTTGTAAAAAGGGTATGTGCTCTCCTCTTCAAAAAACCGAATTGGTCACCTACCATTGTTGATCCCGAGAAATGTATCAAATGTAACCTATGCCTTAAACTGGGTTGCCCTGCAATCACATCAAAGGATGATAAGGCTTTCATTGTTTCGAGTCTCTGTACCGGGTGCTCTGTATGTATCCAGGTTTGCCCACATGATGCAATGCACCACTCAGACGAGGATGGGATGCATATTAAAGATACAAGCCTCGTTGATTTTTTTAAAGGGGGAAAATAATGAATACCATAATCATAGCAGGGGTCGGCGGGCAGGGTGTTCTTACCGCTAGTGACCTTTTATCTGATGTACTTCTTGATGCAGGTTATTCTGTGAAGAAAAGTGAAGTTCACGGAATGAGCCAGAGAGGCGGTGATGTAATTGCAACCATCAAATACGGTGATGAGGTTTTCTCTCCCCTGCCGGCAATAAAAAACACTGATTACATCATTGCATTTGAAAAACTGGAGGGATTGAGGAACATAAATTTCCTGAAAGATGGCGGTGCAATGATCGTTAATGATTTTGTATGGGAACCTCTCCCGGTTGCGTCGGGTGCTGTTGAGTATCCTGAAGATGTTGAAGATAATCTGAGGAAGTACTCCTCTGACCTCACCCTGATCCCTGCAACGGATATTGCAACCGAATTAGGAAACATCCGAACCACAAATGTTCTTCTTGTTGGTGTACTCGCATCCAAGATGGATATAGATAAAGAGATATGGATAAATGTTATAAAGAGAAAAGTTCCGCCAAAGTCTATAGACCTCAATCTCACAGCTTTTGAAAAAGGGTATTGTTTTAAAACCTGAGACCAATCACTGCTTGTAACACTTCAATGACTCTTTATTACCGTGTAGAAGGAAGAGTACAGGGAGTTGCATTCAGGTACCATACCAGTGTTGAAGCAAAGAGGCTGGGGATAACAGGATCTGTGAAAAATCTGACGGATGGAAGTGTTGAAATATATGCAAGTTCTGATATAAAAACACTCTCAAAGTTTGAAAGTTTTCTAAGAAAAAATCCGGGCAGTTCTGTTGTAGAGAAAATCGAAAAATATGATGTTAAAAAAAATATAAAACACGAAATGTTCAAAATTTTGTATTAAAAAAAAAAATTGTTGACAACTGATTTTTTATATGATAATTTTGAAAGTGAGTAAGACAAAAAGGTGAAAAAATTGCCACTTTATGAGTATAGGTGTGATGAATGCGGACAAGTTTTTGATGTCCTGCAAAAGATAAATTCCGATCCGGTAAAAGAGTGTATCCACTGTGGCGGAAATGTTGAAAAATTAATCTCTGCTTCTTCCTTTCAATTCAAGGGAAGCGGATGGTATGTAACTGATTACAAGAAGACGACTGAAGATAAAGATAAATTCAAGGATTCCGAATCTTCTGTAAAAGAATCCGTAAAAGATAGTAAGAAAAAAGATAAAGTGAAACAAAAGAATGTTGCTTAAAAAATGCCTTTCCATCTCTCCCCCCTTAATATAAATACATATCTCCCACCTAAACAAAACAGGCCCCCCGCTAAACGGGGGGCTCCTGCCTTTTTTAACAGATCAGGCCTGTAGTAAACTGATTGACAGTCACCGGATAAAGTGAGAGAATTTGTGTTAATATATTTCCGGAGGCGCTGATATGTCTGATGGTTTTAAAAAACCGGTTTCTGACCGTATGCTCAAGATTCTTGCCTGCCCGATATGTAAAACTTCAGTAGAAATCTGGCCATTGGGTAAAGATGGATCAGGACTTAAATGTTCTGAATGCAAAAGAATTTACCCTATCCGTGACGGGATACCGGTTATGCTGGAATCTGAAGTCATTTCGGGGAAAAACAAAACCGACAAATGAAAATTGAAACCGGCCTGGAAACCTCCGATAGAATTCCTGAAAAAATATCTTTTATACTCACATTGATATTTCTATTCTCGATCAACTTTTCAATAGCACTATGCTATATGGTTTTTCCTTTCCTGCTTATTTCCAGTTCAATTTCATTTTTCAGTAATGATGAAAAATTAATACTTCCGCCCTACTTTAAGTATCTTATAGCATTTTCTATCCTGACATTTGTTTCCACAATTTTCTCAATAGATAGAGTTGCAAGCATTAAAGACAATAAGGAACTATTTGTATATCTTCTGATCCCTGTATTCATCCTTGCGATAAAAAGAGTCTCAATGTTCAGGATAGCTGTTTATACAATTTTTTATTCAGCAATTGTCTCATCACTTATCGGGATAATAATTTCGGCCAGAGAAGGTATCTCTCTCTCCCACCGCCTTAAAGGATTCAGTTCACATTGGATGACATATTCAGGACTTTTGATGATGGTTTTTGTTTTCTTTGCTGTGTTCAACGCATATGAAAAGAAGAGGACATTGAAAATACTGAATTTTATTTTATTGATACCGATTCTGACATCAATTTTGCTCTCTTTGACAAGATCTACATGGATAGGGATATTCATCTCGATAAGTATTTTTTTTCTCTATTATTTCAGGAAGCAACCAAAATTAATAATAGGGGTCGCATTGATCCTTTCAATATTGTTTTTTCTCCTTCCGGGATCGATAAAATCCAGGGTTTTCTCAATTTTTGATATTAATAATGTGACAAATATGGATCGACTGCATATGGCCTATACAACATTGCAGATCGTAAAAGACCATCCTTTGAGTGGTGTAGGTTCCGATAACGTCAAAAAAGTTTATCCTGATTACCGACATAAAAATGCGACTAAGAACAATCCTCATCTCCATAACAATTTTTTTCAAATAGCTGCTGAAAGAGGAATTTTCACACTTATCTCATTTATTGTATTTTTTATCTCAGTTTTCATTGGATTGGCCCGGAAGATCAAAACCGGCTCAGAGATGGAGAAAAGAGTCTCTTCAGCCGTATTGTTTATGCTCATTTCATTTCTAACTGCCGGAATGTTCGAATATAATTTTGGTGACACAGAGTTGAAATTCCTCTTATTATTTTTCATCTCTCTCCCCTATTTCAGAATTTATCAGGTTGAGAATTAGTATTTATATATCTGCCTATTGCACTCTTTTTGATTTTGAATTATTTAATTTTAATTGCAATTTTATTTTTTCTTTTTTATTATTTACAGATGAAGACCTTTTTCTTTCCGAGACATAAAAGAGTCCCCCATAAATCGCAACTATTTTTTATAATTTTATTTATATTCGCATCATTTAATATCTTTTCGCTTGACCCTGCGAAAAAAGTGTACACATACCCTGTATCACATTGGGATGTGGATGACGGACTTCCTCAAAACTCTGTGATATCTATTATTCAGGCCAGGAATAAATACCTGTGGTTCGGGACTGAAAGAGGGATCGCAAGATTTGACGGGGTTAACTTTACAATATTTAATTCATCTAATAGTAAGAACATCAGAAATAACAGAATTACTTCTCTTCTCGAAGATAGTGACGGAAACATTTATTCCGGCTCACGGGGAGGAGGACTTAACAGAATAAAAAACGAAAAAATAGATTGTCTTCTCAAAAAGGACGGCCTTGAAGATAACTTTATACTCTCCCTTTTTGAGGATTCCCGGGGTATTATTTGGGTAGGAACTTTTAAAGGCCTTTCACGAATAGACAAAAATGGCAATCTTTCCATCTTTGATCCGGGAGGGAAATTCAGCAAAAAGATCATACTGGCATTGGCCGAGACACCTGACGGGAGAATATGGGTTGGGACTTATAAAAGCGGCATCTATTCTATATCCGGAAATAAAATCATTTCTTATTCTATAAGGAGAACTCAAACTGATATTTCCATCAGGGCATTCATTGTTGACCACAAAGGGAGACTCTGGGCAGGTACAAACGGGAGGGGACTTGCATACTTTGCTGACAACGAATTTATTTTGTACGAGAACAACTCACTCCTCTCAGGAAAAACTATATTTTCTCTATTTGAGGATAGTGATAACAATATTTGGATAGGAACTGCTCACGGACTGAACAGATTGACCGAAGGGAAGATCTCAAAGTGGAACAATGATAGTATATTGTCAAAAATAATCGTAAAATCTCTCTTTGAAGACCATGAAGGAAGTTTATGGATAGGAACCAACACTTATGGCCTTTTTCGTCTCATGGACGGGAAATTCAATTCTATTTCGGTATTAGATGGACTTAGTGAAAATAATGTAACCTGCATTTTTGAAGATAGTTCAGGAGGAATATGGATTGGAACTGACGGGCATGGACTCAATTATATTAAGTCAACTAGTGACGGACTGATAAGGATATTGACTTCTGCTCAGGGTCTGAACAGTAATTTCATTTATTCAATTACTGAAGATTTCAAAGGAGAAATATGGGTAGGCACCAGCATCGGGATCAACATTCTGGAAAGATCCACTCAAAAAGTCAAATCTGTCATAAACACCAATAACGGACTCCCTAATGACATCATAAATGTCTTATATAGAGGAAACTCCGGATCTGTCTGGGTTGGTACTTCCGGAGGGGGTGTAGTCCATTTTTCTGATGGAAAATCAGAGACATATTCTACAAAAAACGGACTTTCAAATAATTTTGTACACTCCATATACGAAGATATGGAAGGACATCTCTGGATCGGAACCTATGGAGGAGGCGTTGATCGCCTGACAAACGGGAAATTCACTAACTATAACTCTGATTCCGGACTTTCAAACGATTTCATATTTTCGATTACCGGAGATAAAAACGGGAATATATGGCTTGGCACAGGGGGAGGTATAAACAGGATCCATAGGGGAAAAATAATCCTGATATCAGATAAGGCCCCTGTATTTACTGATACAATCTATAATATCTTTGTTTCTAAAAATGAAAACCTCCTGTTGACCTCAAATATTGGACTGTTCCTCATAAATGGATCAGACATGAGCAAATATCTTAAAGGAGACCTGGACACCCTCCCTTATCAATTA
>DBOL01000098.1 GCA_002299555.1 Candidatus Aminicenantes bacterium UBA647 | reverse complement strand
TAGGGGTTGGGTTGCCCAACCCTGATATAACAACAAATGAAATAATAATAGATCAGATAAATAATAAGGGCGGGGGAACCCCGCCCCTACAAAAACAATTAACATTATCAAAAATAATTGCGTATTTTAAATATGTTTCAACAAAGGAAATTAATTCCATGCAGGAAACACCCGGGAAGAAATTATGGCAAAGAAATTATTATGAACACATAATCCGGAATAAACATGAATTAAATGCATACCGGCATTACATTCAGGACAATCCCGAAAATTGGGAAGAGGATGATTATTTCGTCAAAGGGTAGGGCGAAATGCCTTTCGCCCCTACATAAAATCATTCAATGGTTCAAAAGAAGGGATCAAGTCTTTACTTCGCATTTAGCTGTAAGTCTTCTCATCTCTGCAACCATAATATTCTCTGTATTAAGATTAGTTTTGTTTTAATGTAAATTTTATTCAGTAATCTGAGGTGAGTCGAAATTCCAGCACTGAATGTAAATCTTCCAGGAACCATCTGATTGCCGTTTAATGATGTCCAGTTGTTTGCCTTTTCTTAAATTTGTTGTTCCATTCTCTTTTGGTGTCATCGAATATTGAAAGCTTGTACGAACAATTGCATTGTCTTTAATCGCTTCAATTTTGTTTATAGTATAGGGTAGTTTTAAATCGAACATACTGAACAAACCAATAATAACAGGACGTAAAGCCTCTTTCCCGATTATTGCAGGGGCATTTTGCGCCATTACTATTGCATCTTTGGTGAATAAAGATAAATAAAGCTCTGCATCTCCAGTACTACAGGCATGATTAGCCTGCTTGTAGATCTTATTGATTGCAGCAATATCAGTCTCTGGTAACTGTGATTCTTCCTGACCAGAACAATTAAAAAAAATAAAAAGTATTAAAAATAAAAATATAAAGCTAATTTTTAATTCCCTCATTTTAACCCCCCAATTAAAATTTATCAATCAACAATTGAATTTCACTTTAATTATTGTTCAATTTGTGAATTTTTCAACAAAATTATGAATCTTTATGAAAAGAGCCATGATCTTATCCCCGAATCCTGGTTAATGGATTCAATGTCCCTGACACAGAACCGAATATTATTGAACTGGAAAAGAAGAGTGGGTAGATTCGATCATTTTCTTTAAAAGAAAAAATATCCATATACTAAAACTTCAGAAGATGTTTTTAACCTGCTTCCATTGAGTGTTCACAAAGCTCACTTGAAAAAGTAATTTCTTATCTGTATTATTCAGATTAAAGTGATTAATCGCTTAAGTACAATTTATATGAATACGCCAAGAATAGAGATAGATCTTGAAAAAATTGCCCATAATGCAAAAAGATTAAAAGAACTGTATGCTTCAAAATGTATTGATGTGACAGGTGTTACAAAAGTAGTTTGCGGAGATACTAATATTGCAAAAGTTTTAGTAAAAAGCGGAATAAATATCCTTGCTGACTCAAGAATCACTAATATTATGAAGATGCGTGATGCAAACATAAAAGCACAATTCCTTTTATTAAGAACCATTCAAAGTCAAGCCAAAGATGTAGTTAAATATGCCGACATTAGTCTTAATTCGGAACTCGCGGTAATTAAAGAACTTTCAAAATTTGCAGAGAAACAAAATACATTACATAAAATTATATTAATGGTAGAGTTGGGTGATTTAAGGGAGGGTATTATGCCTTCGGATTTAGAAGACACCGTTAATAAAGTAATAATGTTAAAAGGAATTAAACTTGTAGGTATCGGAACAAATTTAGCTTGTTTTGGAGGAATTAAACCTGATTATAAAAAAATGAAGCATTTGTCATCAATTGCCAAAAATATTGAGGATAAGTTCAAATTGAAATTAAAGTTTATTTCCGGTGGAAATTCAGCCAATTATAATTGGTTTATGACTACAAAAGATGTTGGAAAAATCAATAATTTACGACTTGGGGAATCCATATTTTTGGGCTGTGAAGCTCTTAACAGAAAACCTATTCCAAAGTTATTTACTAATGCGTTTAAGTTAGTTACAGAGGTTATTGAATCAAAAATAAAGCCCTCCTTGCCTTATGGAGATATTCATCAGGATGCATTTGAAAATACTCCAAAGTTTCGTGATATTGGTAAAATAAGAAGAGTTTTACTGGGAGTTGGTGTGCAAGATGTTTTGGTTTTCGGTTTAACTCCTATATTGGATATTAATATTCTCGGAGCAAGCAGTGACCATATTATTATTAATGCCAAACAAACCGACTTAAAAGTGGGAGATACTGTTGAGTTCAATCTCGATTATGGAGCTTTGCTATCAACCATGACTTCACCATATATAATTAATGAATATAAATAATTTATGACAGCTAAAGAATATTGCGAATTAGTTGAACGATTAGATCGTTTCCAAAAGCAACTTGTCCCAACTATTATCATTAAAGATGATAATTCTCCTTTGATTAGTTTAAAAGAATCAGGATTTAATTTAATATTTGAACCATCTATTAAAAAAGATTATCAATACAAGGTCAGAGAAGGAGTTTTTGAAAAAATAGGACGGATAAGCAAAATTTTAGACAAGGAAGATAAAGTATTAATTATTCGTTCGGTATGGAGATCGTTCGCACATCAAAAACTTTTACGTGACAGAAGATTTAAAATAATAAAGAAAGATCATCCTGATAAATCAGAAAAAGAAATCAATAAATGCGTTTCCTTTTTCATTGCATCAGAAAAGAAATCAATGCATTCAACCGGTGGGGCTGTAGATGCTTTAATATATGATTTGAAAAAAGATTGCGTAATGGACTTTGGAAATAATAATGGTCTTCATTTAGAACTTAATAAAACATGCTATCCGTTTCATCCTGATATTACAGATCAAGTAAGAAAGAACAGAAAATTACTTATAAGTCTTTTTGAAAAAGAAAATTTTGTAGTTGATCCTAAAGAATACTGGCATTTTGATTATGAAAATGTGATTTGGGCAATTGAAAAAGGGAAAAAACATGCTAAATTTGGAATTATCAAAGCATAACAGATTATAGTACTGACCTGCCCCATTTATTGTACCACTCTTAGAATGAGCTTTTTACGCTTCTGTGAAGGGCCGGGAACATCTGTTGGGGAAAATAATTGATGGAAAGATTGTAAGAAATCCAGCAGGGGAGATGGTATCAAAGCTTTGAATGCAAATACCTGAAAATTATACTGAATTTGAAATTGATTATTTTGTGGTGTAGGGGCAACTCCCCGTGGTTGCCCAAGGTTTATTAACAAAAATCCAAGTTGGCATCAATTGAGAAAATCCAGTTTCTTTGGACCCAAAATTTGTATACTTTTGTGAAATTATCAAGGATAAATCACTAGAGGTTCTTGACGCTCAACAGCAGCTTTTCTGAGAATATATTTCATTGAAAGTTTCATTACTAAACTTGCTTTAGCAATCCTTGCTTTCTGATTACAATTGAATACGCATGCCATGCAACCAATACATTGATCTTCACCTTGTCTGCTCTTCCTATTGCCATAAACAACAATTGCAGTTGATTCTTTTCCATTTCCATTAATAGATTTTAGACACTCTATGACTTTAATTGGAAGTTTGCCAAAATAAACTGGGGCTCCAACAATTAAATGATCAATATTAGCTGTTACTGAACCTGGCTTAGATATGATCTTCTCCCGAATATCGGGTCGCGTCATGTTATGTGTTTTCTTGTTTCCAATGATATCTGAATTTAATCTTTCCAAAAGTATAATATTGAATAGCAATTATTTTTTCAAATCAGCATATTTTAATATCTGGTTTTCGTGATGATCCGGATCTGAATTTCTAACTGGTGATCTTTTGGATGGCCTGTGTTTGCCGTTCCGAATGCTCCTTCAGGATCCTCAGTGCCAGCTTTAATTGTTCTTTTGCCTCTTCATAATTATTTTTTGCTTCATCAATATCGGAATCTGCAATACTTTCAAGCATTTCCCAGCGTTTACCCAGAAGTTCTTTTTCATCTTCTTTATAACTGGAGCCTGATTCTGAATTTTTGGTTCCACCTTTTAAAAGTCTGTTGAGATCAAGAGGATTTAAAATTTTGTAAGGAAAAGAAGTAAATTGAAATCTTAATATTTCCTTCTCAATTTTTTTAATTTGAGCTGAAAGCATGATCAGGCATCTTTTCTTTTCTTTAAGACGATTCTCATTTTTCAACTTATCTGTAAAATTTTCGATCGTACTTACTATCTTCTGAAGATCTTTTCTCAGGTTAAAAGTATTTTTATTAATAGATCTGTATAAACCTGATACTCTTCCTGAATTCTTATTATTTATGTTTACCTGTTTTATTATGTTTTTCCTGGTTTTTAGTGATAGCGATTTTGATGCCTTAAGTCTTTTTAAGCCTGTGATCTTAAGGATCTTAAATTTTGATGAATTCAACAATATATTATCAACTCGGATCTTTTTAATGTCGTTTTTCCGGGCATTTATATCCCTGCTGATTTTGATCGAATCCGGGCACGATCTATCGATGGCTGCTGCAGGAGTAAAAGAAAACGTAATTAAAACTCCGATTAATAAAACTATTTTTTTATTCATGAACTACTCCTGAACTCAAATATTCACTTAATTAATATCCTTTTAGGGAAAATATCTCAATAATTTTTTTCTTTTCCGGCATATCCGTTTTTTTTCTGGTAGCTCCTATATGAAAAGGTCAGATCTTGATTTGGTGCATTGGAGATTTAATTTCCTTACAAGATACTCTGGGACATACTCTAATCACATCATCCGGAATGAAAAGGAATTAAATGCATACCGCAATTACATTCTTAACAATCCCGCCAAATGGGAAGAGGACGAATATTTCATTGGGTAGGGGCAGGCCTCGCATCTGCCCAATAATTCAATTAATATGGTGTAGGGGTAAATGGTGATTTGCCCATATCGGGAAATTGAAAGAGCGGAGGGTGAATTGCCATTTACCCCTACAAAAAACCTGAAAAAATCAACCTGGCACCCATATGTGCCCTTCGGGCATTCCGTTCTTACAGAAAAAGTCACACCATGGCTCTAATAAGAAAAATTCAGTTGTTGTTATTTTTGGGAGCAATGGAAATCGCCAATATTGTTGAAGAAAAAAATGATCCCTGAAGGGTGAGCATATCGGAAATCAATTCCCGCCATGCAGGTCTCCTCACTTAAAACTTCTTTTCGTCGGCTCAAACCTTCGACCTATTGATTAAGAGTTCTTGACCTTAGAGCCTGAAAAGCACCTTATAGACACGATATAGCAATGCTTATAAGGTGTTGAAGGTATCAAAACGCATCAAAACGTACCATCTTCATTGCTACAAATCTGCTACAATTTCTTTGGACCCAAAATTGGAAGGTTAATGCTCTCAAGAGCTTGCTCATTTTATGAAATATTCCTGCTTCCCATGAACGTTCACAAGGCTGACTTGAAAAAATAATTTCTTCTCTGTATTATTGTATTTGAAGCGATTAAACGCTTACTTTTGTTTTGTCCCTTGAAAATCAATTTTTATTTCATTAATATCTTAACGATACATGAAATAAATATGATAGGGGAAAAAGTCTCCCATTATAAGATCCTGAATCAGAAAGGGTAATCAGCCCTGCCTTTCAATAATATATATATTCCCCGATCTAATTCAACAATACTCAATTTTCCATGAGTGTTGATTTACTTTTTTTGTTGATCTAAAATCTTTTATTGCTGAAATCTTAATATTAAGGAGCCTGAAATGAATTTAAAAAAAGTGATGCTTGTTGCCTTACTACTTTCTATTGTAACCCTTCCTGCATTTTCTGAAGAGGGGATGATTCCTTTAAGTGAATTGGATAAACTTGATCTTAAATCAAAGGGTCTGAAGATCAATCCTGAAGAATTGTACAACCCAAACGGTATAAGCCTGGTGAACGGAATAATTAATCTGAGCGGCTGCACTGCATCTTTTGTCTCAGGTGAGGGCCTTATTCTGACAAATTATCATTGCGCTTTCAGAGCTGTTCAGGGGGCTACAACAAGAGATAAGGATTATATGAAAGAGGGATTTTCAGCGGTTGACCGCAAACAGGAATTGAGGGCAAAGGGATATACCGTAAGAGTAATAGAATCTTATGAAGATGTATCAAGCAAAGTATTAAAAGTAGTTAAGAAGGGTATGAGTTTTGAACAGAGGACCAAAGCTGTCAAAAAACAGATCAAAAAGATCATATTAAAAGTTGAAAAGAAAAATCCCGGGAAAAGGGCCGATATTGCAGAAATGTTCATTGGCAAAACCTATGTACTTTTTATCTATAAATATATTAGGGATGTAAGGCTTGTTTATTCCCCTCCCCGTTCTGTCGGAGAATATGGCGGAGAAGAAGATAACTGGATGTGGCCCAGGCATACGGGAGATTTTGCTTTCTTAAGGGCATATGTTGCATCTGACGGGAGTTTTGCCGAATATTCACCTGAGAATGTCCCTTACATACCTTCGAAATACCTAAAGATCAATCCGGAGGGTGTAAATGAGGAAGATTTTGTATTTATCCTGGGTTATCCGGGAAGGACATACCGTCACAGGACCTCCTCTTTTATTGCATATGAAGAAAATATCCGGATGCCTTATACCGTTCAATTATACGGTAAGATGATATCCATGCTTGAAAAACTAAGCCTTACGAACCGTGAAACCGCAATAAAGCTTTCACCATTTATTAAGGGGCTATGGAATACGAAAAAGAACTATATGGGGAAGCTCAAGGGGCTCAGATCCCTGAAGATCGCTGACACCAGAAAAGCGCTTGAGAATAAACTTCAGGATTTTATTGATTCAAATCCGGAATTGAAAAAAAAATATGGGGACGTTTTAAAAGAGTTAAATGTACTCTATCGTGACATGGAGAAAAGTTTTAATTATGAATACTTTCTGAGATATCTTCGGAGGAATTCCAGACTACTGCAAAATGCATATACAATTTATGAAGCTTCAATTGAGCGGAAAAAGAAGGATCCGGATAGAGAAAAAGCTTATATGGACAGAAATTTTGAAAGGACAAAACTCAGGCTTTTTATCGGGCTGAGAAATTATGTGGAGACTGCAGACAAGGTGTTACTTAAGGATTTTCTGAAGAAACTTGAAACCTTCAAGAGCGGTAAAAGGGAAAAGATCAATGTCGTTTTCAAAGATCCGGGAAATAAAAAGAGCGGTGTAAACGATTTTGTTGATACTATTTATAAAAGATCCGATCTGAGCAAAAAAGAATATGTTGAGAAGCTTTTTAAAATGAGCAGGAAAGAATTGGAAGTGCTTGATGATCCGTTTATCCGGATGGCGAAACAGCTGTATCCCTATTTCAGGGAATTGAAAAAGATCGATGATGAGAGAAAGGGGAAACTTGACACTCTCCTTGCTAGATTAATTGAGGTTAAGAAAATGTTTATGGGAAAAGATTTTATCCCTGATGCCAATGGAACCTTTCGTTTAACCTATGGTTTTGTCAGGGGGTATTCTCCCGCCGATGGAACGTATTCTAAACCCTTCACAACGCTGTCCGGGATCATTGAAAAAAATCAGAACAAAGATCCCTTTCATGTGCCTTCAAAGCTAATTGATCTGTACACCAGAAAACAGTATGGAAACTATAAACATTCATCTCTGAATGACGTTCCGGTCGGGATGCTTTATAATCTTGACACTACCGGAGGAAATTCCGGAAGCCCTGTCCTCGATGCCAATGGGAAATTGATAGGCCTTAATTTTGACAGGGTTTATGAAGCAACAATAAATGATTATGAATGGGATGAAAAATACAGCAGGTCGATCGGTGTTGATATAAGATTCATTCTGTGGTTTGTTGAAAATTACGGAGAAGCAGATCACCTGATAAAAGAGATGATGAATTAAAAAGGGCTGAATGCAGAATTCAGGCTGATGTCCGGGGGCTTAGTTAAGCCTCTGGCCGTGTTTACTTTTGGCTACTGCAAAATCCTGCTGGTATTTTTGCTGGACGTGCCCGGTTGGAAATGACCCTATTTAATTATAACCAGATCCGGAAACACATGATCTTGGACTTCGGAGGCTCTGTCTGTGCTCCATTCTTTACCCATACTGTCACCGGACTGCTTGAATGATTTTCCCTGTTCTGTAAAAATAGGGGTAGAAAACAGGAGGCCCCATGAGTTCATCTAAGATAATATTAAGCATATTTTTAATTGCGGCTTTTTTATCACCTTATACTTTTTCTCACGATTCCTGGCTGGTCCCGGATGATTTCACAATTGAACCGGGAAAAACTTTAAACATCTTTGCTAAAACCGGGATGGATTTTCCGGAAAGCCTCAATTCTATAAACCTGAAGAGGATAAAAAGTTTTCTCATCCTGGGAAGTGCCGGAAAAATAGAGGCCGGAAATATGAAGATCGTCGGGAAGTCCACCATCATCTCCTGTAACACCTTCAAATCCGGGACCTATATTGCAGCAATGGCATTGAAACCGAACATGATAAAACTATCTGCAAAGGCATTCAACGAATACCTTATTTCCGATGGGATGAACAAAGTATGGGAATTGAGGAAGAAGGAGGGGATACTTGAGAAGGATGCCGTTGAATTTTATTCAAAGTACCCTAAAACAATTTTCCAGGTTGGAAAGAAAACAGATAACTCCTGCCTGAAAGCTGTCGGGCTGGCTGTCGAGATCCTCCCGCTGAAAAACCCCTATACATTAAAAAAAGGGGATGATCTCAGAGTAAGAGTAGTGTTCCGGGGAAAACCGCTTGTGGGGGCTGAGCTGAGCTGGAGCTATCCGGGGAATGGTGAAACATTTGCCGGAACGAAAATCACTGGAAAGGACGGGGAGGCAGTGGTCCCGCTTGAAAAGAGCGGCCCTTATGTCCTGAGACTGACCCACATTGAATGGGTAAAAAAGAAAACTCATGAATGGGAAAGCTTCTGGGCCTCACTTACATTCTCGGTCCCGAAATAATGTTACTGCTGACCTGAACACTTCAAAAAACTGATATTGTATTCTGGATAGAACAGAGATAAATTCAAATCGACTAAATTATGGTTTTTTCTTGGAAAATGATGTGAATTGCCTATATATGAGAAGAAAAAAGTGATCCCTGAAGGGTGAGCATGTCGGAAATCAATTCCCGCCATGCAGGTCTCCTCACTTAAAACTTCTTTTCGTCGGCTCAAACCTTCGACCTATTGATTAAG
>DBOL01000063.1 GCA_002299555.1 Candidatus Aminicenantes bacterium UBA647 | reverse complement strand
AGAACATTGGAAATAAAATTAAATATCTGGTTTATAAAACCATTAATATTTCCAGCAATATTACTTTTAGCCCGTTCAAGAGTATCCTGCAGGTCAGGATCTTCAAATGTAGCTACTTCAAGTTTTTTGGCATGATTCAGCACTTCAAGGGTGATATTAATTTGAAGAACTTCAGTCAGACGGCGGGATGCGTAGTTACGTCCTCCCCTTAATGCTGCCTGCACAACGGCAATTCCCAGGATCAAACCGATCCATAACAGAATTTCATTGAAATTATTGTTTGAACCCTTGCTTATTTCAACAATACTATTAATTAATTCACGCCCTACCAGGGCCTGCAAAGCAAGTAATCCCGGTGGGATGATAGTGAAAATAAGCTTAAGACTTAACCATAGTCTTGTCAGATTCCAAACCTTTGCAAAAACCCATTTTATAGTAGGACCCAATAAGCCTATCCTGTCTGTGTCAAAAATATCCTTTTTCGTATTCATGATTGTTTTTATCTAAGCCATTAAAAAGAGTATTTAAATATTTCAAGATCTTTTTCGAATCGTTTTTTGACTAGTTTTTTTGTTTCTTCGGTATAATAATTCTGATAAATGGTGTGTTTTGAGCTTGTCCGATGGGGAAGTTCCACTTCGTCCGGGAAACCGGCTCTCCTTGAGATACGATCAAAGTCTTCGTTTATATTTTCAAATCTTCCAACATAATCAACCAGCAATACACCTTTTTCATCAGTAAGAAATGTATGCTGAGGTTTAAAATGAACATTCATCTTTTCATCCGTCATGTCACAGATAATTTTTATATAGTCGTCGAATGATTTATCTTTCCACCGTTTTTTAAGTTTGAATTCGGGCCTGTTAACCACTTTCCCAAAATAACCCGACACCAATCTGTCATAAGGATTTCTGACAAAACCGAACTTAAAATAGCGATCACTATTCAGCAATGACTGCCTGGGTATAGAGGGAAAATCTATTTTATGAAAACTGTTTTCCTGATCTATACCCAATAATGCAGCACATAACTTTTTTAAGCTGGTTGAAGCCACCTTGGGTACATAAAAATAGACTGTATTGTACTCAGTCAAAAAGATATTACGTCTTTGGGGACTTCTATATTCTAATAAGATCGTTTTCTCATTTGCTTTCGGAGCCGTCTGATAATTCACCATTTTTTTTATTGTACCACATTCAAAGTTAGTATTTCACTCTATTATGAATTGGGAAGTCCGAAGAATATTGTAGGGGTGAATGGCAATTCACCCTATCCTTATTATCAATTTCGGGAAATTACCATTTGTCACACTCTCTATACGCACTGGTGATTTTACCCATACATTCGAAATAAATATAATTAAATGGTAAGATATTTAATGAAATCAAATAAACATTTATTCAATAATCGTTTTACTTCCATAATCCTTATTTATACATTCGCTTTTATAGTTCTTATGAGCTGTACCGCACCCGTTTATGCACAAGCTACTCAACTCAAAGTAATTATTTCCCCAATTGAGGCTGTTCAAGATGGAGCAATGTGGCGCTACAAGGAAAAGAATTCTTCACTGGCAACCTGGAGCCTATGGTGGGACAGCGGTCAATCGATGGAAATATTTGCATCCACCTTTTTAGTGGAATTTAAAGAAACAAACTCAGGAGAATGGGTAACTCCTGATATCAAAAAAGTCGTGGTTAACCTCAATGAAAACAAGGTCATTTATCAGCCCTATCACTCAATAAATGCGGAATCATCAATCAGGGTAATCCTGAATCCCGATGAGATCCAGGCTGATGCCAGGTGGAGTTTATACTATCTATATCATCCATCGATGCCAAGTACAAAAACTTACGTCGCTGAAGGCCTGAATTCCGGAGAAACTCTCACTTTTGAAATGAAATTCAATTTTTATTATGTTGAATACAGCTACGTTAAAGACCTGGCCCGTCCTTATACTGAGTTAGTCCCCGTCAGTCCTGGCATTAACCTGGAGATCTCAGGGAAATATAAACCACTTATCGTTGGTGACATTCACATCTT
The DNA here is from genome assembly GCA_002299555.1 of Candidatus Aminicenantes bacterium UBA647. GTDB lineage: Bacteria > Acidobacteriota > Aminicenantia > UBA2199 > UBA2199 > UBA647. Next base: position 4,257 of record DBOL01000063.1, on the reverse strand, counting down.
CGGCAATAATCTTGAGTACGATACTAACGAATTTAAAACATTTGGGATAACCCGATGGGCTTACAAATATAACTGGGGCGGAGAATCGGTCAAATACTTCAAATGCAGTCCGGACCTTAAAGGCTCATTCAATCCCGCTGTGATTAAAGGAAGGGGGTCTTTGCATCTTACCAGTGAATTAGGCTGGCTTGACAATGTTTTTGAAAATTTTAATGACAAGATCTTCTATGACGGGAAGTTCTTATTAGATGCCAAAACTCTGAAAACCATTGAAACCAGTTTACAGAAGCCTACATTTGATTATATAGGATTCTCATGCACTACAATGGATTTCCGATTGTTTAAAAATCCCTGGGCACTAAGCCAGACTATTAAAGGAGAATTGGATTTCCCAATTTTTGAAAATCCCTCCATTTTCAGGATCGAAGAATTTAAAGTGTCTTCAGTTGATGAAAAATCTGAAATTATCGGTGATGTCATTTGGGAGGGCGCCGAAGTTCCGGGGTTATTTAAAATTGAGGAAACCAAAGTACATATTGATACATCTACCAAAACATTTACTGCTGACGGATTTGATGTTGTAGTTCATACGGCTCTTCCGAGTTTTCGTGGAGAGATCAGAGTTGTAGATGGAGTTGTAAAAAAACTTTCGGCAGAGTTATATGGGATTGGTCAGAAAGTAGCCGATTGGCCGATCATTTTTGATAATTGCGGTTTTAGCTTTGCTCATCCGAATAGAGAAAGTGTAAAAGTAGGTATAACTGCCGGAGTGAAGTTCGTCATTCCCGGTACTACAATCGATGCTGGAAGTGAAAGTTGGGAAGGTGATCTGGACATCACTGGGCATCTTAAGGTCTCCGGAAAAAAGGAGATCTTTGGATATGAAATTGGCGATACTGAGACTGAGGTCCAATGGTCAGGAAACACACAATATGTTTCGAGTTTTATTGATGCCTCATATTATATTGCCGGTTATTATCAATTCATGATAGAAGGTGAGGGTTATATATATTTAAAATGGAAGCCCTCTTTTAGTTTAAATGGCTGGATAATGGCATCCGGATGGGTACCCCTGCCGGATTGGCTCCAGTCCATACTACCGGGTTGGCTCTTAGAACAAGTTGATGATGGCAAGATAAACCTGGCCTCTTTTTGGGTAAGCTTTGATGCCTTCACTGGCATGACTATTTCATTCACTTTGCTCAAATCAATTAAAATTAGTTTCCCAATCCCGGCTTTCTGGAATAATAATGCCAGCAACATAGCAACTGTTAGTGTTGCACCGCAAGATCTCAGCAAATCATTCACTTCCAAAACCCTCATTGCAGGAAGTGTGGAGAATTTCACAATAGATCAGGGAGTGCCCACTTTCATCCTGTCACTACAAGGCAATTCCGGAGCGCCGGATGCTGTATTAGTCAAACCGGACGGAACCAGGATCGATCCGAGAAACTTTGTGTCCAATGACAGTATCCACGTTGCAATTGATGATAAGCATAGTGTCACCGGATTTGTAATCAACAACCCGCAGCCCGGCATCTGGATAGTCGAATTAACAAATTCAACTGGAGTTACACAAAGACTTATCAGGGGAAATCATTCTCCTCAGATATTGCCTGTTAAATTAGAGAGTGAGACAAATGGCAACTATAAGCTGACCTATGAGGCCTTTGATGCTGACAACAATGCAGCGATCACGTTCTATTACAGCCCGAACAACACCAGTTTTCAGGGACAGAAAATAGGGACTGCTATCGAGAATGACGGCACTGGCACTTTTCATTGGGATCCTGATTATAGTATCACTTCCAGCGGATATATCTGTGCTGTTATAGATGACGGGATCAGTCAACCGTCACAAGTTTATTTCAAAGGAAGAATTATCGGGCCCAACGCCCCTTCTGCACCAATCTTCACAAGAGCTCATATGTCAGGTGACAGTCTGATCCTGACATTTGATGATTCAGATTTTACAGGCATTGATAGTTTAAAAGTCTATTATAGCGACGACCCGGAGACGGAGGACCTTACAGAATACTTTACAGTATTTCCGAAATCACAGATAGAACTAAGTAATAATCCAATGGCCCCGGGGAGAGTGTATCAATTAAGAGTTACTACTTTTAATGATACTAATGGTGAAAGCGATTTCAGTGCTCGTCTTGACGTAGATTACCACCTTACAACAGGAAATAACTACCCTAATATCATCAGCAAACCCATCCTGAAACCCAGGTTTTTCCAGAAAACCGGTTCCAATGATATCTATGACAATCAATACATCCAAACATATAACTATCAACTTAAAGTGCAGGATTATGATAATGATCCATTATACTACTCTCTTATCCGGGGTCCTGAGCAATTGAATATATCCGGCAATGGTCTTATTTCTGGTGAGTTCACCAATAATGAAGTTGGGAGTAAATCGGTTGTTGTGCAGGTGGATGACGGAAATGGCGGTACTGATATCCAGAAATTCAGAATTGATCTTTCATCAAATAGTCAATCTAATGCTATGTTCCTTAGCTGGAGTTCTGCTCAAAACAACCTCATAATAAGCCTTACAGACGTAACCCTTAACTCTAATTCCACTAATATCGATATAATTACAGCTAATTTGTTTGATTCAGTCACCGGTATTGAATGGATCGTCACTCTGAAGGAAACCTCTGTAAGCTCCGGTAAGTTCCAGGGCCTGGTTGAGATGAAAAATGGTGAGCAATCCATCATTCGATCCAGAAAGAAAGGTTTTCTACTTCACTGGAACAATAACAACGGCAAAGAGCATATTTACAGATCATCATCATTTTAAATCATTGAATGATTTGACGTAGGGGCGGGGTGACCCCGCCCTATATATTTTCCATTATCCGTTTTGGGTTGGGTAACCCAACCCCTACACAAGATTCGTGCAGACGCCAGTTTTATTCTACCTCTTTTATTGAAAAGAAGTTATCACTTTCGTCCATAATAGTTCCGGCAAGACTCTCCACTCTTATCTTATAATTTTCACCTGGATAAAATCTTCCTTCAATTCCATCATATCCACAATACCATTCCCCATTGTTTCCAAGATCTGACAACCTGATCTCACGTACTTTCTGGTTCCCCTGTATTAGCCAGATCTTCACAGCTCCAACATTTTTAGTGGCCCATTTAATATAATTACCTTTATCATGCCTCATGTAGATGAAGGTTTCTCCCCCATTCGGATAAAGAACTCTGATCCCTCTTGTTATCTTTTGAGGTTGTACTGTTTGCATGACTTTAAACTTATCAAGTTGGATAGCATCTAATTTATCACACTTTACCTGAAAGATAACTTTTTGTGATTTGTACACCTTACCATCTGCTTTCACTAATAATTGAACCCAACCCTGATAATCTCTACCGATCTTCCAGGAATATTTAGCATTTTTTGAACCCATAGCAAGGAACAATAATTTAGATTCTTTACTCCTGGCATTGTCACTTCTTAGAAAATAATATCTAACTGTCATTGCCTTCGGCACCTTGATCGTACCTGTCATCTTAATAGTTACAGGACAAACACCGACATAATACTTAGCTGTGGCTACCAGTTTAACTTTGACTAGAGATTTTAATACAAGTTGTTTTGTTTTTAGAAGTTGCTGACCCTGGACTACCATTGAAAACGACACAAACAAAAGCATAAAGATCAAACATAGTTTTTTTGTAAATAGTTTCATTGATACATCCTCCTTTATCCCCTCTTAAAATATTAAAACACTACTCAATCTAAAAGTTAAATAAAGTTATGCAAAAAATATCTCAATAAATAAATATTATCTTCTGGTTTTTCTGAATTGGCTTTATGCTACCTTTATGGTATCATTTCCCAAATTAAGACTACTTACAATTGTAATTTGTTATTCATAATAGTTATCAGGAGGTTTGGATTGGGTCATATCAGAGATTTCATGAAACATGTTGAATCTATAAAACTACGGGAGCCGTTAGCCGGAACATTAGGCGCCTTTGAAGATAGTGACGATATTTTTGAATACAGTTTTATTGATACGGTTAAAATGGCCGGACATTCATGCCCTACCGTTTCTGCTGCTTACATAGGATGTCTTAATTCTCTAAAAATTCTCTATCCTGATTCAGTTCCGGTCAGAGGAGAGATATCTGTGACTGTATATGGAGATGCGGAAGAAGGAGTCTATGGTGTGATTGCTCAGGTTTTCAGTTTTATCACAGGTGCAAGTACTGAAACCGGATTTAAAGGAC
>DBOL01000016.1 GCA_002299555.1 Candidatus Aminicenantes bacterium UBA647 | reverse complement strand
CGTATTTGAAGCCGGCCTGGACTGCTCCTGCATACCCCATATTGAAAGGCAGGTCCAAGTGGGCGACCCCTAACTCCTCAAGTTTTTCGGATGTGTTATCACTTGATCTGTCATTTACTGCAATGATATCTGCATTACTGAAGTTGTCGCGTATATCGGAAATTACTCCGGAGATATTTTTTTCCTCATTATAAACAGGAATTACAATTAAGATGGTGTCCATTTAGTGTCTGCTTTTAATTTATAGAGTTTATATCATCTAAAATTCGGAGTGTCAATTTTGGGTGAGATTTATTCAACACTAAAGATCGATCTTGTCGATGATCTCATTCAGGTCCCGTTCCGGATAGCCAAGAGATCTAAGATCGGACTCGATGGAAATTCTGCTATTCCATTTTAGTCCCTTTAAATTCCCCGTGTCGATATCTATTCCGGGAATTTTCATTATTTCTATCAGCTTTATTACAGGATAGATAATGTAATATGGAATGGGAATAAAAACAGATCTCCTCCCCGTTCTCTTTTTCAGAATTGTGAGGATATCTCTGAGGGAAGTCCCGTTTTCATATTGAAGATTCCATATCTTCCCCTGATGTTGAGTAAACTTGTCCAGCAGGATATTGTAAACATGATCATATATTGTTTCAGGATCGGTCGGAAATACCAGGAATTTCCCACTGCCGATAAGGGGGATCACAGGAGAGTTCTGGATTGAACTTACAAGCCTCCCGAACATTCCACCGTTTGCAATGACCAGTCCAAGTCTGAAAACAAAATAATTCTTCTCTAAGAACCATTTTTCGAGTCTCTTTTTACTTTTTCCATAAGGGGAGAGGAATTCAGATTGAGAAGATATTGAGCTCAGGAATATATGCTTCTTTATCCCCGCTTTCTCAGCATCTTCGGCCCATTCGATCGTACCACTTGTGTTAAGTTCATTGGATTTGTCATCTTTATCGAATGCGCAATGTATGATCAGGTCAAAATTTTTACCCGGAATGGAGAGCGTTTCTCCGAATTTGTTAACAATAACATGGTCAAAATTATCTATTCTGTCCCGGTCAGGAGAAATACCGGTGATCTCAATAGTTTTATCCTTCCTTTTTAAATATGCAGCAATACCATTACTGATCAGCCCGCCTGCGCCGGTTATTATTATATTCTTTTTCATTTTAGTTACCTTTGGAGATATTGTCAGCGATCCTCATTGCATTGGCCATTATTGTAAAGGAGAGGTTCTTGGCTGAGATGTGTGAGAATGGTGCACCGTCTACGATATAAACTCCCGGCTCTTTATGGAGCTCACCGTTTATGGATGATTCGTATTCGGAAGTTGTATCGGTCTTCATTGGTATGGTTCCCGCATAATGGATCGCATATCCAGGTTTTGATTGTTGTATTATGAGGGGATGTGTCCATGCCCCCATCCGGAAAAGTGCCCTAACGATCTTTTTTACCGGCGCTCTCTCTGTCACATAATCTTTTTGTTCGATCTCGAGTTCATTACTATTTGTGAGTCGGATCGATCCGGCTTCATCAGGAGAGGATGGATAATAGAGGAACATGGCGAGAAGAGAGGGTGAGACCATTTTGATCATTTTTAAATTAAGTACAGAACTGACCGGGAATCTTTCAAAAAAGAGAGATCTTGGTGGTGAAGTAAGCTCTATTATACTTCCCTGTAAAGTTTTTTTGCTTTCCGGGGATTTGAATATAAGATTGAGGTTGGTCATCCCGAATGCCGATCTGTCTAAGGGCGAACCTAAAAAAGCAGGAAATATCAGTGGTACCTGAAGCAGAGGGTTGTCCAGAATGGGAAGTCTGCTTTTTGTATCCTTCTTTGATCTGAGAACCAGTTTTGTTGTGTTTATGGTCCCGGCTGCAATAAGGAGTATGTCGGTATTCTTTCTAAACGGAGATCCGTCATGAATATTTTTTCCCTCAATTATTATTTCTCCGTCCTTTCTTCCCCACGAATCTAAAAGAATTCCCGAGATATATTTTATCTTCCCTTCTTTTACCAATCTGTCCAGTGAATGGGTAGGATTGTATATCCAGGGGATATCGTTCAGCCAGGTTTCAAAATTAGAATAATCACATTTTTTTCTTCCCATGTGATCCCGGGTCAGGACCCCGAGTCGCGGATATCCTATGAATACTCCATTCCGGTTGAATTTTTTCTTTCTTTTCAGATAATTATTATAAAGGTGCTCTGCTTTATTCGATAGTTTAAATGGTGGCAGGAGGGTGTTGTTTTCACCGAAGAATTGAGATAGGTCATCATTCTTACCGGAGATCCCGATCTCATTTGAAAGAAAATCATAATATGGTTCCAGTGAATCTGATCTTAATGGGAGATTACCCAGATCTTCATCATTATATCTGTAAAGGCCTGCTCCCCATGCAGCGGCGAGTCCTCCAGTAGCAAAACTTTGAACAGCACTGAAATTAGAAGAGCGGATAGGGGACAGCACTTCTGATCCGGAAATAATATAATTGTTCAGGGGTGAGGTTAGTTTGGGTGGCAAACTGCTTCCATCTATGACATTTGACAAACCCTCAAGGTCATCTCCGATCATCAGGTCATGAAGGTCGTTCTCTTTCCTGTAGTCGTACTGATTCCCGACTGCCTGATGTTTTCTGTCAGTTCTCATTCCTACATCAATTATAGTAGGGGTAATTCCTCTATTTACAAAACCCAGAGCAGCAGAGACTCCGGAAGCACCTCCGCCGATTATAACTATCTCTTTTTTCATTATATTTTGATCTTAAGGGCCAGGAACCCTTTCGTGAACTTGTAAACCGAATTAAATGGGATCGTTGTGAACAGGAACAAAGTTCTGACAAGCCCCTTCTTTTCATTTATAAAAATATTATAGTTCTCAGGCATGCACTCACCGAGATAGATCATGACCTGAAATTTTTTTATCAGCAGTTGATTGGTCCCGGTAATTCTTGATGTGTATTCTGCAGCAGCAAGATCAGATATCCTGTCAATTATCTTTCTATATTTTGAAAGGTCGTTTTCAGTGAATGCAGATTCCACTTTTGGAGATGAATTTTCGAATCTTTGCTGAACAATGTCGGGAATATCTTTCCTGAATATTGATCTGTATATCTTTGCAGCTTCCCCGTTTTTCATTATCATCATTATATATTATTTTCCCGGTGTTGAGAATTCAGAAATAGAGGAAAGTTCAGATCAGCCTGAAAATCTTTTGAAATACCACCTGACCGTAGATTCGAGTCCGCTGTTGAAATTGACCGATGGTTTCCAGTTTAGTTCCTTTTTTATTTTCTCACAATTTATTGCATATCTTCTGTCGTGTCCAGGTCTGTCAGTAACAAATTTGATCAGTTCGGAATAACTTTTTTTACAGAACGATTCGGGGTTTTTGCTGACAGGATGAATTTTGTCCAGGATATCGCATATTCCTCTGACAACCTCTATATTCTTCATTTCGCTGTCCCCGCCTATATTGTAGGTCTCTCCGGCTTTACCGTCAGAGAGGATATCCCAGATAGCAGAGCAGTGATCTGTCACATAGAGCCAGTCTCTTATATTCGCTCCATCGCCATAAACCGGGAGTTCTTTCCCCTCCAGGGCATGATGGATCATCAGGGGGATCAATTTTTCAGGATATTGATAGGGGCCGTAATTGTTTGAACAATTTGAGATAGTGACAGGCAGTTTGTAAGTGTTTGCATATGCACGGACAAGGTGATCAGAAGATGCTTTTGATGCCGAATACGGGCTCTTCGGGTCGTAAGGGGTTGTTTCAAGGAAATATCCCTCTGCACCCAGACTGCCGTATACCTCATCTGTTGAAATATGATGAAAAAGATTCTTATCACTGTCACCCCAGAAATCTCTTGCGGTTTCGAGGAGAGTAAAAGTTCCTACTATATTTGTCTGAATAAAATCCTCCGGGCCGGTGATCGACCTGTCAACATGGGATTCTGCTGCAAAATGGACAATGGTATCTATCTTATATTGTTTGAATATAGTATTCAGTTCTTCTCTATTGCAAATGTCAGTTCTGGTGAAAAAATATCTCTCTCCTCCAAATTGTTCTTCTATGTCATCCAGATTGCTCTTATCTCCGGCATAAGTAAGTTTGTCTGCATTGATAATCTTTCCACGGAATCCATTAGTTTCAAACATATAGCGGATGAAATTGCTCCCGATGAATCCGGCTCCGCCTGTAACGAGAAGATTTTTTAAAGTTCTTTTTCCGTCAGCCATTTATTCCTCTTCAAGAATTCCCAGAAGGTATTTCCCGTATTCACTGGGGTATAATTTGTCTGCCAGATGTTTAAGTTCAGGCCTGCTGATATAATTTTTTCTGAATGCGATCTCTTCCGGGCAGGAAATTTTCAATCCCTGTCTGTCCTCTATAGTCTTAACGAACATTGATGCGTCAAGGAGGGAGCTGATTGTTCCCGTATCAAGCCATGCGTATCCCCTCCCCATCAATTCCACTTTCATTTCTCCCCTTTTTAGGTATTCATTATTGATATCCGTTATCTCGATCTCGCCTCTTTCGGATGGTTTTATCATTTGAGCCAGCTCAACTACATTGTTATCATAAAAATACAATCCAACAACAGCAAAGTTTGATTTGGGATTATCCGGTTTTTCCTCAATAGAGATAACCTTTTTATTCTTATCGAACTCCACTACACCATACCTTTCGGGGTTTTTCACATAGTAACCGAAAACAACTGCTCCTTTTTCGACCCTGCTGCTCTTCTCCAACATTGAGATCAGATCATGACCATAGAAAATATTATCTCCCAGAATAAGGCAAACACTGTCTGATCCAATAAAATCTTTCCCGACTATGAATGCATCTGCTATTCCACGTGGTTCAGTCTGTTCCTTATATTCTACTTTCAAACCCAGTTGTTCTCCGCTCTCGAATAATTTTTTAAATCTGGGGAGTTCTTCCGGCGTTGAAATAATCAGTATTTCTCTTATCCCGGCAAGCATAAGTGTGGAAAGGGGATAGTATACCATCGGTTTGTCGTAAACCGGCAGAAGTTGTTTTGATACAGGGAGAGTCATCGGATAAAGCCTTGTCCCGTGTCCGCCTGCAAGAATTATACCTTTCAAATGTCGCCTCCGTTAATATGCAGATTATCTCAATTAATCACAGGATAATCAATAAGGAGGCCGAACGAACTCTTAAATCTTATAAAGTGTGCTCATATTGCTGATAGTATCAATAACCATTTCCCGTAATTCCGGAGGGGATATTACTTCGACCCCGGGCCCGAGTGCAAGGATATCTTTTAATACTTCCCTGAAATCTGATACTGGAAATTTTATTGTTATTTCACCATTATCGGCTTCTTCAACTACCTGGTTCAGGAACCATATCTGTTCCTTTGCCACTTTTGAGGTTTCACTTGTAAATTTCAGGATCACTTCCTTTTTTTCCCCCTCCAGAAAGATCCCGTAATTTTCATAAACTTTCTTCCTCAGGTCTTTTTTTTTCAATTTTTCAGGGATCCGGATATCTGTGATCTCAGAATCTGAAATTCTTGAAAGTACAAAATCCCTGATCTCTTTTTTCTCATCACAATATGCAAAAAGGTGCCAGTTGCCCATATAGAGGAGAAGGTGGAGGGGGCTCACGATACGCATTCCCGGAGCATCCTTATAAGGGGAGCTATAGTGTATCTTAACTTTCATGTCAGTGCTCAGGCCCAGCACTACGATCTCGAACACTGCCGGGTCCACTTTGTAGAACCGGATATTTTTAATAGAGATCTTTTTCTCAAGTGTGGAAATATCGATACCGGTATCGCTCAGGAATTTTTTTATAAAAGTGTCAAACCTTTTTTTTCTTCTCTTATGGGGGATTGTTTGTGCCAGTCTTTTTGCAATGATCAGAGTTACGATCTCCTCCTCTGATGCCCAGATACCGGGAAGCTCGAACTTATCATCGGAATAAAAATATCCCGTTTCCTCACTGGAATACTCGATAGGTGCATCAAAGAACAGTCTCATAAACTCGATCTCTCTTGAGGCCTGTCTCTGTGATATTTCGAATTTTTCAGAAAGATCGAATAATTTTGGATATCTCCCTGACTTCAATCTCGAATGAAACCACAAATACCTCTCATAAGATAATTTTCCCGCCATGGACAATTTATAGCAGAATTAATAAAAAAAATCATATGGGGACGGTCGTTGATTTCTTTAATTTATAAATTAAAAGAATGTTTGAACCCTGCTCCGGGCTGTTACATATATTCTGGGTAGCTGGCAGACATGAAATCACCAGTGCGTAAATAGAGTGTGACATAGGTCTGCCCCTTCAATCAAATATGAACCATTTTTAAGACTTTTTTGTAGTTAAATGGGGACAATATTCAAAATATTGGATTAAAATTCATGGAAATTTACTTGCTAATAATTATACGTTTGACAAATTTATGTGTAACTCAATTGAGGGATGGGAGCGGGCATGAAATATTATATAGGATTTGTATTGGCATTTTTCTCCATTTTTTCATTTGCAATTTTTTCACAGGACAAAATTATCCGGGAGGATATGGTTGTTATCAATGTTGAGGTTCCGGTCCGGGTAATGCACAAGGGAAATCCTGTTGATAATCTTAAGAAATCTGATTTCAGGTTGTTTGAGAACGGGAAAGAGCTTGATATCAACGGATTCAACATTGTCAGGAAAAAAATATCCAGTCAGAGTATTGGACTCAATTCTGAAAGGAAACAATTCTATAAACCGAGGCTGTTTTCACTTGTCTTCAGCCTTGTCCAGTATAACAGGGATCTGGAGGATGGACTGATACATTTTTTTGATAAGGTTCTGAAGAAGAGTGACAAGCTTTTAATATTAATTAACAACAAAATGTTCTCATTCAATGATCTTGAAAAAAAAGATGAAGTATTTAAATTTATAAAAAAACATTTAAAAAATGAAGGATTATTGGCGAGAACCAGGTTGACCCGCACATTGCTGAAGGTTCAAGGAGATCTCTCTCTTGCGATGTCAGGAGGTAAAAATATGATACCGGGACACTATGTGCTTTATGACTTCCTGGGCGCTTATCTACGGGCTTTCCGTGATTATAAAAGAGACTTTTTAACGGCAGATATTAACAAATATTACAATTTTTCAAAATATCTCGAAAAAATAAAAATGAAAAAATGGGTGATCAGTTTTTATCAAGTTGAATTATTTCCTAAACTGAGCAGAAAGATGGGATCCATCCTTGAATCGATCAGGGGATATGTTGAGCGCTGGCGGATGAGCACCGATCCTGAAGTTCTTTTTTTTGCAAGGCAATTGGAGAAAATGATATTTACAATTTTCAGGGAACAGAGTGCTGATATATCATTTGATACTGAAGAGATCACAAAGTTGTTCTATAAAGTAAATACAACTTTTCATTCTGTCCTGATACCTTCCAGGATCGAACTTGAATCACAAAATTTTGAATATAAAAGGATTTCCACTTCACTGGAGAATAATCTTCGTGAAATAACAGAAAAAACAGGCGGGCAACTTTTAACAACTACAAATCTTGGTGATGCGATTGAAACAATAAGTGAAAGTCAGGATATCGTCTATATGATCACCTATGCACCCGAGACGGAAACATTCAAAGGGAAATTGAATGTTAAGGTAAGCAATAGAGAGTACAAAGTTTTATATGATGATAATGTCAGGGCAGGGTATCTGAAAAAATATCTGAAAAAGAGGGCAAGGAAACACAAAATTGTTGAAATTGAAAAGATCAGTTTTGAAAAAAAGAAACTCAGCATCAAATTAAAAAATTACAAAATTAATAAAAACGGGAAAGAAAAAACGGGAAAGGTCAACATGATGATCACTGTAAAAAACGGAAATAAGGTGATCTTTAGTGAGAATAAAATTGTTCTTCCATTGAAAAAAGAGATCAATGTTGATATCGGTTTTGACTGGATAAAAAAGGGTCAATATGATCTTTTAATAGATATCAAAGATCTCCTGACAGACAGAGCAGCATTCGAATATTTGAAGATCGAGGTTAAGTAAATATTTTACCAGGAGGGTAGTATGAAAACCTTTTTTGTTTCTGTGTTTTTGATCTTAATATTGATCTCATTTAATTGTAAGATAGACAACAATAATAATAAGATTGATGATCTTGAAACAGAAAGTTATCCAGATCCGGAAGTTGATCCGTTATGGTCTGCATGGATCAGAGATAACTCCTTCACTATCGATAGTGTGACTGATGATTCTTCATTCACAGATTTACAATTCCTGAAATCACTACTCCAGAATAGAAGGTTAGTACAATTGGGAGAATCTTCTCATGGTGTGATGGAGTTCAACCAGATCAAAGTAAGACTGATAAAATTTCTGCATGAAGAGATGGATTTTAATGTGATCGCTTTCGAAAGCGGGATTTTTGAATGCTATTACGGTAATAGGAACATAGTATTTCAAACTCCTGATTCGCTAATGAAAAATTGTATTTTCGGGGTCTGGCATACTGACGAAGTTGTTGAATTATTTGATTACATTATCAGTACTCAAAGTACAGCAACTCCCTTGATTCTTGCTGGGTTCGACACACAATTTTCTGGTCAATTTCGTACTATGAGGCCTTTGTTCTTGAGAGAAATGATCCTTCCAATAGATACTGACTATGCGGACGAAATATTTGAGTTTGATGATAAAATAGTGAATTATTCTTCAAGGGAAGGCTATGAGAATTTTAAAGACTATGTTAAACAAAATATTTCATACCTAAAACAATTTTATCTGTCAATCATTGACTATATCGATAATAATATTGATAGTTTAGCAAATAAAAACAATAATGATCTGAAATCTGTTCTTTTGGTTCGTCAATCATTATTGTCTACCACTAAATATCTGGATCAGATCATTGTTGTTCCATTGGAAGGTTCTTTGATCAGAGATGAGGGGATGGCAGACAATTTGTCATTTTTAATTGAAGCAATTTATCCTGATCAGAAAATTATTACGTGGGCTCACAATGGTCATATCCTGCATGCTAATCCGAAAGTCCAGCGATTTCAGGGTTACAATAAAAGGAGAATGGGTTCATGGGTGTCAGAGCGTTACAGATCCAGTTTATATACGATAGCTCTTTATATGTATGGAGGCCAGGCAGCACGTAACGACCAGAGAATATATGATATTACGAGACCTCTTGATAACAGTCTGGAAGTTGTATGCAATGAAGCTTCAGGTGAGTTTATATTTGTTGACATGCTCAATCAGGTAGAAGTAGAAGGGAACTCCTGGATGTTCACTATGACACCTGTAAAAAGTTGGGGACTTTATGAAGAAAAGATGGTCCCACGGGACCAGTATGATGCGATACTTTTTATTAAAACAGTCCACCCTCCTGATTACCGCTGATTATAAATAGTTCAAAGATCGAGGTTAAGTAAAGCAACTATCTGAGAGGGACGGTGCATTCGTTTTTGAGTTTAGTAAAAAATTGTGTGAACCCTGATTACCCTGATGCTATAGATTTATCCCGGGAATGAGAACTATGAAGAATCATGGCAATCCTTTAATCAGGTAAATCATGGTTCGGACAATTTTCCAACAATTTCAAGAATACAAACATCGTCACGTTAAAATTTTGTGTGTATTAAATATATTGATAAAAAATGAAACATTTTTGGAACCGTCCCCAAAGTGTTCCATTTTTTTGGGATAAGATGTCTGGTGTTGTTGCTGATTGATATTCCCCGGTGGGAATTGTAGAATTATCTGATGGGTGAAATGAAAAGTATTTGTCTGTTCTGCGGGTCGAGTAAAGGAAGTGATCCGGCTTATCTTGATTCTGCATATAAAACAGGTAAGATCCTTGCTGAAAACGGAATAGAGATGGTCTATGGAGGTGGCAATGTCGGCCTAATGGGTATGGCTGCCAGAGGATCTCTTGAGAACGACGGAAAGGTGACCGGAGTTATTACTGAAAAACTCATGGATATGGAGGTCGGACACAAAGGGCTTACGGAGATGAGGGTTACTACTTCGATGCACGAACGGAAATCTCTCATGAATGAACTTTCAGACGGTTTTATAGTTCTTCCGGGCGGGATAGGAACGATCGAAGAAACATTTGAAATGTTCACCTGGTATCAACTCGGAGACATAGTAAAACCGATTGGAATTTTGAATATATCCGGTTTTTATTCAGAACTTATCAACTTTCTGAAGCATGTAGTTTCAGAGGGGTTCCTGAGAAAAGAACACCTGGAATATCTCATAGTTGAAAATGAGCCGGGAAAATTGATAGAAAAGATCATCGAATCAGATATAAAACATCTGGATAAATGGTTTGACAGAGATAAAAATTTAATAGAATAGAGTTATCTTTTTCTGTAAATATAATTTCCCTTTGCTCTGGTGAGATCAAAATTTCCTTTTTCAAAAACAACTTTTCCTCCGGCTATAACGATCGAAGGAGCACCGGTAATTTTGAAATTTTCGTATACTGAGGAATCACAATTCTGAAATTGTGTTTTTGCCGTGATCTTTGAACTTTTTTCGGGATCCCAGACGACCAGATCTGCATCTGATCCCTTCGTAATTATCCCTTTTTGAGGATAAAGTCCGAATATTTTAGCTGGTCGTGTGGAAACAAGGTTAACGAACCGGTGAATACTTATTCTCTTTTCGTTCACCCCTTTTGAATATATCAGGCTCATTCGGTGATCAACACCCCCTACACCTTTGGGTATTGAGGAAAAATCATCCGGTCCTGAATAATCGTCACCCTTTGAATTGAAAGGGCAGTGGTCAGTACTGATAACTTCAAGTGTCCCGTCATTCAATCCATCCCATAACCGTTGGATATCATGAATTTTTCTCAGAGGAGGGCTCATTATGTACTTTGCCCCCTTTTCCCCTTTTTCATAAACCGAATCGTCGAGGGTCAGATAATGAGGACAGGTCTCTGCGAAAACATGGAGCCCTCTCTTTTTTGCTTTCAATATACTTTCAACACCCTGCTCAGTTGTCAGATGTACGATATAGAGAGGACACTTTGTGATCCCTGAGAATAAAATTGCCCTGTTCACAGCATCTATCTCTATTTCAGGTGGCCTGCTCCCGGTATAATTGCCGATACCTGTTTTTCCTGAGTTCACCATTTTCTCATTGAGGAAATCTTCAACATCTCCATTCTCACAATGTATCATCGAGATCCCACCGGCCCTCTTTACCATATCCATTGCTTTGAGAATATCTTTGTCATCCATACCGACAGAACTTTTATATGCCATATAAAGCTTGAATGAAGTGATCCCTTCATTTTTCACCATTTCAAACATCTCTTTTTCTGTTTCCGGCCCGATTGAAGTGATAGACATATGCAGAGAATAATCACATAACGAATTTTCAGCCTCTTTCTTTCTTTTCGAAAGAGCAGAATGAAGTGATTCTCCTCTTTCTGGCGTTACAAAATCAATTATGGTCGTTGTACCACCGGAGAGAGCTGCAATTGATCCGGACTCAAAATCATCTGATGATCTCCCGTTTCCGGTTGGGAGAGACATATGAACATGCGGGTCAACTCCTCCGGGAAGGATAATGTGACCGGAAGCATCAACCATCCTGATGTTTTTATCCTCCGGGATCAACTTTTCCCCTATATTTTTGATCTTTCCGCCTGAGATCAGGATATCGCTTTTATATTGTCTGTTATGGGTCGTTATCAATCCGTTCCTGATAAGGATATCTTCCATTTTCGGTTTTCAGGGTTTTAGTAAACCGGTTCTTTCGTTAAATTCTTTTATCATTTCATCCCATCTTTCCGGCTGGCTGAACATTTTATCCCAGATTGTCCGGTCGTACCATAATTGATTCAGATCCTCAACTTCTTTCTTCTGCTGTTCCACCCATGTAAAATATTTAAGGTTATGGATCGCTTTTTTATCTACATATGTCAATTCCTTCAGATTGTCTGTTCCTGCTCCATAAATAACCCGGTCAAAATCTTTGTGAGCGTCAACTTCCTTGTATTCTCCTTTTTGTTCATTCAGTTCGATTATTCTGGACTGATACAATTCAGCTGAATCAGTTGCAACAGTGAAGATCACATCATCAGATGTAAATTCGTAATATTTGGCAGTTTTTATTGCTGTGATCAGATTTGATATTGAGGATATACCGAGAAGGTTCAGTTGCTCTATGATTTCAACCGGAACACCCTCATCCGCAAGAACTTTCTTTCCGTTCTTTTCATTAAAAAGTCTTAGAACCTTCATACAATCTTCATCATCTATAGCAACAACCATATCCGTGTTCTTTGAATTATGGATCCATGGAACATGTTTGTCTCCAATACCTTCGATCCTGTGCCCGCCGAATCCGTTTCTCAGAAGAGTCGGGCATTGAAGAGCTTCCGATGCTACTACCTTCATCAGTGGGAATTTTTTTCTCAGATAATCACCTGCGGCGATGGTTCCGGCAGAGCCGGTAGCTGAAACATATGCAGCGAAATTTCCTTCCCCGTTCAGATCTTTATTATATATCTCCTCGAGAGCATCTCCGGTGACAGTGTAATGCCAAACACTGTTGCCGAATTCATCAAACTGGTTGAAGATCATTACATCATCACGGGTATCTTTCAACTCCCAGCATTTGTCATATATCTCTTTAACGTTAGATTCGCATCCAGGTGTAGCGATGACCTCTGATCCAATATCTTCAAGCCACTCAAATCTTTCACGGCTCATCTCTTCCGGGAGAATTGATATTGATTCACATCCCATAATGTAGGAATCGAATGCACCGCCTCTGCAATAATTTCCTGTAGATGGCCATACGGCTTTGTGATATGTAGGGTCGAATTCACCTGTGATAATTTTCGGGGCCAGGCAACCGTAAGCTGCTCCAACCTTGTGGGCACCGGTAGGGAAATATTTTCCGACAAGAAGAACTATCCTTGCATCTACTCCGGTTACTGACTTTGGCAGTTCAATGTAATTTACTCCGCCATACAAACCACCGTTCTTTTTAGGTTCGTTCTTCCATGTAATTCTGAAAAGGTTCAGTGGATGAAGATCCCAAAGCCCAATATTCCGGAGTTCGTTCTTGATCGAGTCAGGTACGAGTTCAGGATTCCGCATTTGTTCAAATGTGGGCAGAATTATTTTTTTTTCTTTAAATCTTTGAGCTGATTTTTTTACGATCTCTTCACTTATTATCTTGTCGGATATACTTAGCATTCCTTCTCCTGTAATTAATCGAGGTATAAGAAATAATATAGCTTTTTTTATGACTTTGTCAAGAGTGATAGTGTACGTGAACAGGGGTTTTAGATCTCTTTCATCCTGTCCCAGAGAATTTTACTCAATTCGGAAGAATGCTCTAAAATTGCTGATTCGTCCAGATGGTGGATCTTCTTTTCTTTCATCAGGACATCTCCACTTGAAATAACTGAGTCTATATCATTGCCGGACATCCCGTAGATAAAGTGAGAATGAAAATTGCTATAGTTAAAATCTGTACGGGGTTTGTAATCAAGGATTATAAGATTATTATCTCCATCTCCTGAAAATTTACTATGTTTCATGTAATTGTGACTGTTTCTTAACCTTTTATAGAGATCGGCAGGGCTGTTCCCACCGGTAAGATTTCCAGTTAAATATGCAGTTTTTGTACTATTTAACATATCGCTATTCATCCCGTCAGTGCCAAGCAGTAAGTTTTCTCCAAGTCCTTCCGGATCAAATATTCCTACCCCATTGTTAAGATTGCTTTCAGGATTCTGTACGATCCAGGATCCGGCATCAGCAAGGATATGTCTCTCTTTCTTATTTATATGGATGCAATGTGCGAGAATAGATCTTTTGAGAGAGAGGGCTCCTGAATCCTCAAGTCTCTCAATTACTCTCTTCCCATACCTGTTTTGAGTGATCTCCTGATCGATCTGATCTTCAGCTGCATGAATATGGACCCCGGTCCCGTATTGCTCTGCCAGAGAAACAGCATTGCCGAGCAGTTTATCGGAAACAGTGAATGAGGCATGAAGTCCCACGAGTCCCTGTTTACCACTCTTCAGAAATTCTTCAGTCTCTCCAAGAGCTTCATTTGAACCGGATTCCCCATCTCTGTCAGAAAGTTCATAACACAGAAGTGATGAAAGTCCACATTTTGAAAGTGATTTCTCGATAATTCCCAGCGAACCA
This sequence comes from Candidatus Aminicenantes bacterium UBA647, assembly GCA_002299555.1. Classification (GTDB taxonomy): domain Bacteria; phylum Acidobacteriota; class Aminicenantia; order UBA2199; family UBA2199; genus UBA647. The sequence continues at coordinate 3,877 of DBOL01000016.1, read as the reverse complement.
CTTATGGAAAAAGGTGATGAATGGTGGTCAATGATAGATGTTACTCCACTTCTTATTGATGCAATTGCAGTTGTTAAAGCGCTGAATTCTATCATCTCTTCTGTGAGAGACTTGTCAAGTTTCCACCAGATATATTTCAATATTTCATGAAAATTCTTTGGCTGCTTTACGGGAGCCGGCATTCCTACGGCAAGCGCTGAATATATATGATGGTGAGCATTAATAAAAGATCTTGTTATGAACTTTTCAGTGCAATCGAGAGTTTCCGAATTTTCCGGTATGTTGTCAACCTGGTCAACTTTCCCGCCAACCCCTTTTTCTACCCTGAAATTTCCTTTAGAAAATTCAAGTGTTGAATGATCGATAAATATTCCATTTTTCAGATAGAGAGGTTTAGTCATCTTTCCAATTCTTTTTTAACAGCAAGGCCTAAATCCAGGAATGAATAGGGTTTCTTGATATACTCTCCAGCCCCCATTCTTTGAGCATCTTTGACCCTTGCAGTTTCTGAAAATCCACTAACAATAATTGCTTTAACGTTCGAATCAATTTTACTGAGTTTTTTAAAAGTATCAAGACCATCAATCCCATTCTCAAGAAGCATGTCGAGAATTATAAGATCATGTCTTTTTCTCTTAAATTGCTTTACGGCGTCTTCTCCACTTTGGACAGTGTCGATCTTGTAATTTAATTTTGTAAGATATTCTCCTGCGATCTCTCTCGGCCCCGCCTCGTCATCAACAACAAGTATTCTTTCTTTATTCCCCATAAGTTCAGAAACAGGGATATTCTCCTTGGGCTCCGGTATTCTTTCCAGGGTGGCGGGGAAGTCTATTTCCATTGTGGTCCCTTCATCTTTTTTACTGACTATATTAATAACACCCGTATGATCCTGGACCGTACCCCAGACAACTGACATTCCCAGTCCTGTCCCGCTCCTATCCTTGATCTTCTTCGTATAGAAGGGTTCGAATATTTTATTCTTTTCCTCTTTGGTCATCCCGACCCCTTCATCTTTAATAGTTATTCTTATCTTTGGCACATCCCCTTGTTTTTGATCATGAATATTTTGTGAACGGACAATAATTGAACCTTTATCATTAATAGCTTCAGCACTATTTAATATAAGATTCATAAGCATTGCAGTGAGATGGATTTTAGAGCCCTTGATATTATGGAGGTCATTCTGTAGTTCTGTTTTAAGTTTTACTTTCGGATAGTCTTTTTTTATTTTCTCAAATTCCGGAGAATTAAAAAAATCCTCAATTATTATATTCATATTTTCAGATTGAAAGTTTGTAATACCCCTTCTTGTCAGAGTGAGAAGATCATCGACTATCGCAGCGGCTTTCTGTCCTGAATTTTTCAATTTTGTTATATATTCCTCAACTTTTTTTTTGTCAGAAATATTCATCTGGATAAGATCGGGATAACTTACAATTGATGTCAACACATTATTCAGATCGTGTGCAACGCCGCCGGCAAGCTTCCCCAGAGCCTCCATTTTTTCCGAGCGGTTTAGTTTTTCCTGCAATACCTTTTTCTCTTTTTCATAAGCCTTTTGAGATGAAATGTCCTTGAATGTGGCAACTTTTACATCACCTGATCCCAGGTCAAAATTTCTTATCGTACTCATACAGAAAATAACAGAATAATCTTTTGTAAGGAGGACGACCTCTATTGGGGTATCAGATCCGGAGAGGCTTTTTCTCCTGAGTGCAACATAGGAGGCATCATGGAAAAGCATTGATATTTTCTTTCCTGCTAATTCCTTCAGAGAGTAATCTGTCATTTCAAGGAGCGCTCTGTTTACATCTACTATCGTCTCGTCCTCATCGTAAAAAAGTATACCTTCGTCAGCAGCCTCAGAAAGTTTTTTAAATCGATGTTCACTCTCCTTTAATGATTGATCAGCCCTTTTTTGTATTATTGCAGCTGCAACAGTTGTTGCAATAGTAAGAAGGACATCCAGATCTTTGGCAGAATATGCATTCGGGTCAGAGTAACTTTGAACTGCAAGGACTCCTATGGCACCTTCATTTCTTGATAGTAAAGGAACCCCCAGCCATGAGGCGCTATCAGTTCCAAGCAGTTCGATCTTCTCATCCTTAAAAAGTTCACCGATCTGATATTTGTTTGCAAGGAGAGGGGTTTCGCTCTTAATAATATAGTCGGTAAAACCGTTCTGCAGATCTAATATTTCCTCAGGATCATTTATCTCGTTCGGATTTTCGTCTACCCCAAAGGGGATCTGGAACAGATGCTTTTCCTTATCTACAACAAGGGCTATGAAAAAATTTTTTGCATCCATCAACTTATTTGTCTCTTCTCTTACCTTGGAAAGAAATTCCTCAAGATTTTCAGATTCTCCTGCTGCTCTGGATATGTTAAATAATACTGAGTTTATCCTTTCGGCTTTTTTCCGTCTTGTTATATCTCTTACAACAGCAATAATATTCTTATTTCCTTCGATCTTGATAAGATTCAGACTTACCTCTGTGTCGATAAGCTCACCATTAAGTTTAGTATGCTTCCATTCAAATAATTGAGGATGCCCGTTCAATGCAGCCTCAACTTTATCCATTGCAGCACTTTTTGAGGATTCTCCATTTGGTTGATACTCAGGTGACAATTCATAAGGTTTTGCATTCAGTAATTCTTCTTTTGTCCGGCTCCCATACAATTCGAGTGTTTTTTCATTACAGTCGATGAATGTCATACCATCCATCAGTATAACGGCATCATTAACGGAATTGAGGAGAGAAATACTATCTGCAGCAATATTCTTAAACGAGGTCGTTTTTTTGGTGTTGTTGTCTTGTTGAGTGCCCATTAAGATTAATCCAAATTATAGCATAAGAATTCATCATTCTGAATACAAAGAAGGGAAAGATTTATTTGTTGATTTTATTCAAGGGGAGTTTCTTTTGTCTGATTCCGTTGAATGTGTAAAATGAATTTGCTATAGCTGCTGCTGTCGGGACCAGGCCTATCTCACCGATCCCTTTTGCGCCATAAGGTCCAATAGGGTCTTTTACTTCGATGCTTCTGACTATTATTTCCGGGAGGTCTCCTATCCTTGGAAGCCCCAGATCTTTAAGTTTTGTGCTGACAGGATACCCGTTTTCGATCTTTAATTCTTCTGAAACAGCATATCCCAGGCCCATAAGGACAGCACCTTCAACCTGGCCCTCAAAAAGAACCGGATTAATTATTTTTCCTCCGTCATGAGCAGCTATTATCTTTTTTATATTCCCACCGTCATCTAAAGAGACAAGTTGTGTTGCATAGCTGTAAGAGTAGTGAGTGATCACTTTGCCATCATCTCCGGGTTTGGTAGAGTTTTCAAAGCTCCACCTTCCTGTGTATGTCTTTCCTTTTAGTTGAGAAAGAGAATTTTTCTCAAGGTCCTTTTTAAGTTCCCTGGATGCTTCTATTATGCCATTTCCTATCAATACAGTTCCGCGGCTTGATGTTGTCATCCCGGCAATAGCTCCATCTGAGGTCATGACCCTTACCTCTATGATCTCAGGATCAATACCTGTTTCTGTGTTGAGGACCTGAACTGCCACAGTATCTATTCCCTGCCCCATTTCTGTCCACCCGTGACATAATCTTACTTTATTTTCAGAAATGATCTCGATCTTAATTTCTGAAAAATCTATCATTCCGTTTCCTATTCCGGAATTTTTTATTCCACAAGCGAGGCCGGCATATTTTTCTATATAGAAATCATCTCTTACTGATAAAAGTGTTTCCCTTACTCCGACACCGTCTCCAAGAACCTGTCCTGTAGCAGTCCGCGAACCCTTGACCAGTGAATTATCATATCTGATCTGCCACCTGTCAAAGCCTCCTTTTGAACATAACTCATCTA
>DBOL01000076.1:0-42656 GCA_002299555.1 Candidatus Aminicenantes bacterium UBA647 | reverse complement strand
TTGTGGTATAAACTAATTTAAATTCTATTTTTAGGAAGTCCAAGGAAAAATTCCAGAAAAAAAAGAATGGGAGGTATTTTTTGCCTACAATAAATCAACTAGTACGTTTTGGTAGAAAGAGGAGTAAAGGGAAGAGTAATTCGCCAGCACTGGAGAACTCACCTTTTAAGAGGGGTGTTTGTACAAGAGTTTTTACTACAACACCAAAAAAGCCCAACTCTGCGCTGAGAAAGGTTGCAAGGGTCAGACTCTCTAACGGGATGGAAATATCTGCTTATATCCCGGGGGAAGGACACTCTTTACAGGAGCACTCTATCGTTTTGGTCAGAGGTGGAAAGATCAAGGATATCCCTGGTGTCAGGTATCATATTGTCAGGGGAACCAAAGATACTACCGGTGTCGAGAACAGAAAACGGGGCAGATCAAAGTACGGTACCAGAAGGCAAAAAACAGGATAAAGACATAGGAGATTATTATGCCCAGGAAAAAAACAGATAAAAAAAAAGAAGTTGTTCTTGATCCCGTTTATAATTCTTCCATCATTGCAAAGCTTATTAATAACGTTATGCAGGACGGAAAGAAAGCTTGTGCTCAGAAGATAGTTTATGGAGCCATGGACGTGATAAAGGATAAAATGAAAGAGGATCCTTTGAAGATTGTTGTTAAGTCTATTGACAATATCAGGCCTCAGGTTGAAACAAGGTCCAGAAGGGTTGGTGGTGCTACATATCAGGTTCCGATGGATGTAAGGAAAGAGAGGTCATATTCTCTCGGCCTTAGATGGCTTGTCGGCTATGCTTCGGAGCGCGGAGGAAAATCCTTTCAGGATAAACTGGTTGGCGAGATCCTTGACGGTTTTAGCGAAAAGGGTGGAGCTATGAAAAAGAGAGAAGCAGTCCATAAAATGGCTGAATCAAACAGGGCGTTTGCCCATTATAAATGGTGATAGTGTAAATGAATAAGTTTTCGGTAGAAAATATCAGGAATATAGGTTTTATGGCGCATATCGATGCCGGTAAGACCACTACTACCGAAAGAATACTATACTATACCGGGGTTACCTATAAAATGGGTGAGGTTCATGACGGGACAGCTGAAATGGACTGGATGGATCAGGAGCAGGAGCGTGGGATCACAATCACATCTGCTGTTACAACCTGTTTTTGGGATGACCACAGAATCAATATTATCGACACTCCGGGTCATGTGGACTTTACAGCTGAAGTGGAGCGTTCTTTAAGGATACTTGACGGAGTGGTTGTAGTTTTTTGCGGAGTCGGAGGGGTTGAGCCCCAAAGCGAAAAAGTGTGGTATCAGGCTGACAAGTACAAAATTCCCAAAATTGCATATATTAACAAGATGGATAGGATTGGTTCAGACTTCTCTGATGTTGTTCTTGAGATCGAAGATAAGTTCGGAACCGATACACTATTGCTTCAACTTCCCCTGGGGGCTGAGGATAAATTTCAGGGAGTTATCGATCTGATAACCATGAAAGCCTACAGGTTCAGTGATGATTTTACTCAGGTTGATTTCGAAACTATCGAAATTCCGAAAGAGTATTATGAGCAAGCTCAGATGTACCGTGAAAACCTTATTGAAAAACTTGCAGAATCAGATCTGGAGTTGATGGAATTGTTTCTTGAAAAAAAAGATATTCCTGAAGATCTTATTCGTAAAGTTGTCAGGACTGTTACTCTTTCACTTGAGGCAGTTCCGGTTTTGATGGGGTCATCATTCAAAAACAAAGGTGTTCAAAAATTGCTGGATGCAATAATTGATTATCTCCCGTCTCCTTATGATAAAGGTAGTATAAAAGGCATAATCCCGAAAACCGGTAAGTCTGCAGAACGCAAACTTTCTGATAGTGAACCTTTCTCTGCTCTGATTTTTAAAATAATGACTGATAAACATGCAGGTCAACTTGTATACTTCAGAGTATATTCAGGTGTTCTGAAAACAGGATCAACGGTCTATAACTCAGTAAAGAAAGAGAAGGTCAGGATCAACAGGCTTCTTAAGGTCCACTCGAACAAGATGGAGGAGATCAAAGAAGTTAATGCTGGTGATATAGCAGTTACAGTGGGACTTCCTGGAGTATCCACCGGAGATACGCTTTGTGACGAGAGAAATCACATTGTTCTCGATACGATAATTTTTCCAGAGCCTGTTGTATCTGTCACAATCGAGCCCAAGTTAACATCGGGACATAAAAAACTTGAAGAAATACTTACAAAGCTCAGTATTGAAGATCCGACATTTAAAGTTAAAACAGATCCTAATACCGGTCAGACACTTATATCCGGAATGGGTGAACTTCATGTAGAGGTTTTGAGGGAGCGGATCAAGAGGGAGTTTGGAGTTCTTACCAGGATAGGGAAACCGAGAGTTGCTTATAGAGAAACAATAAGAGAGACTTCGCTGGGGGAAGAAAAATATGTTAAACAGACTGGTGGAAAAGCGCAATATGGACATGTTGTTCTCAAGCTCGAGCCCTACGCCGGTGAATCCAAATACAAATTTAATATCAAAATAAAACAGGGGACGATTCCTGAGGAATTTTATAAATCAATTGAGTCGGGAGTAAGGGAAGCGATGGAGTTGGGAACCCTTGCCGGATTTCCTATTATTAATGTTAACATATCATTAATGGATGGCTCTTATGACTCGGATGATTCAAGTGAATTGGCTTTTAAAGTAGCTGCATCAATGGCTTTTCACAAAGCGTTCAGAAGCGGAAAGCCTATTCTGCTTGAGCCTGTTATGAAAGTTGAGCTCACTGTGCAGGATGAATATTTAGGTGAAGTAATAAATGATTTTAATGCCAGGGAAGGAAAAGTCCTTGGAATAGAACTTAAGAACGGAATACATAATGTCGATGGTATTGCACCGTTGTCGTCAATGTTCGGATACGCAACGGCTCTTAGGACGCTTAGTCAGGGGAGAGCAAATTATTCGATGGAATTTTATAAGCATGAACGTTTAACTGAAAAAAAGATGGATAGTGTTTTTAGAAATCAATTAGGAATTTATTCATACAATTAGGAGGAATAATGAGCAAGGAAAAGTTTGATAGGAGTAAGCCCCATTTAAATATAGGTACAATAGGGCACGTAGACCATGGCAAGACTACTCTTACAGCAGCGATAACGAAGGTGTTGAGCAAGAGTGAGACATCTAATGTTGAGTATCGTGATTTTTGGAGTATTGATAATGCTCCGGAGGAGAAAGAGCGTGGTATCACGATCCAGATATCCCATGTTGAATATGACACAAAAGAGCGTCATTATGCTCATATAGACTGTCCTGGTCATGCTGATTATATCAAGAACATGATCACCGGAGCAGCACAGATGGACGGAGCGATACTTGTTGTAAGTGCTACAGACGGTCCTATGCCTCAGACCAGAGAGCACATTCTTTTAGCCCGTCAGGTTAATGTTCCTTCGATGGTAGTATTCATGAACAAAGTTGATATGGTGGATGACGAAGAGATTCTTGATCTTGTAGAACTCGAGATCAGAGAACTTTTGACAGAATACGGATTCCCCGGAGATGATATTCCGGTAGTACGTGGAAGTGCTTTGAAAGCAATGGAGAGTGAAGAAGCTCCTGATGCAGAGTGGAACAAGAACATAATGGAATTGATGGATGCAGTGGACAGTTATATTGAGTTACCTGCAAGACCGATAGATCAGGATTTCATACTTCCTATTGAGGATGTATTCACAATAAGCGGTCGTGGAACAGTAGTGACCGGCAGAGTAGAGAAAGGGATAGTTCATGTTGGAGATGAGATAGAGATAGTAGGTATCAGAGACACACGTAAGAGGATAGTGACCGGAGTTGAGATGTTCAAGAAGCTTCTTGATGAAGGGAGAGCCGGAGATAACATCGGAGTTCTTTTGCGTGGAACTAACCGTGAAGATGTAGAGCGTGGAATGGTTCTTGCGAAGGCAGGAAGTATAAAACCTCATACAAAGTTCAAGGCAGAAGTATTTGTGTTGAGCAAGGAGGAAGGCGGACGTCATACACCTTTTATAACCGGTTATCGTCCTCAGTTCTTTTTCCGTACGACAGATGTTACCGGTAGTGTAACAATGTCAAAGGGAGTTGAGATGGTAATGCCCGGAGATAATGCTACATTTGAGATCGAGTTGATCACTCCTATAGCAATGGAGAAGGGTCTTAAGTTTGCGATCAGGGAAGGCGGAAGAACGATAGGAGCAGGATCTGTTACAGAGATCATTGAATAAGGTAGGTTAAAATGGCAAATAAAATAATTATTAAATTAAAATCCTTTGACAGCAGGATACTTGACAAATCATCGGCTGAGATATCTTCAAAGGCTAAGAGGACTGGAGCTACAGTTGCAGGGCCTATTCCGATCCCAACTAAGATCGAGAGATTTTGTGTGCTACGTTCACCTCATGTAGATAAAAAATCGAGAGAACATTTTGAGAGGAGAACACATACAAGGCTGATCCATATCCTTGAGCATAATGATGATACGATAGCAGAGTTAAAGAAGATGGATCTTCCTGCAGGTGTTGAGGTTGAAGTAAAATCTAATTAGAAGGTGAAAAAATGATTGAAGGATTAATTGGAAAAAAAGTTGGAATGACTCAGGTTTTTACTGATGAAGGTATTGTTATTCCTGTTACTATAGTAAAAGCCGGACCATGTTTGATCGTTCAGAAAAAAGAAGAGAAGAAAGAAGCACTGAACAAGGTCCAGCTCGGATTTGTTGAAGATAAAAAAGTCAAAAATGTAACAAAGCCAATGATGGGACATTTTGACAAAGCAAAGGTTCCCCCCACAAAATTGTTGAGAGAATTTTTTATAGATAATGATGAGCACAAAGTCGGGGACTCGGTTAAAGTTGATATCTTTAAAGAGAATGAGAAAGTTAACTTAGTCGGAGTTACCAAGGGTAAAGGCTTTCAGGGCGTTGTAAAAAGATGGAATTTCGGTGGAGGCCCGAAGACTCATGGCTCGATGCATCATCGCAGAGCTGGATCTATCGGTATGTGTGCTTTTCCCGGTGAAGTTATGAAGGGACAGAAAATGCCCGGAAGAATGGGTGGAAAAAATAAAACAGTCAAAGGGCTGAAAGTAGTAAAGATCGACCTGGAAAATGATCTGATCCTGATAAAGGGAGCGATTCCGGGATTTAACGGAAATTACGTTTACATTTTAAAGGATTCCTTTAAGAGGAGATAGAAATGTTAAAGCTGAATGTCAAAAACTTAAATAATGAAGAAGTCAGCAAGGTTGAAGTCCCGGAAGAGGTTTTCGACTATCCATTAAGGGAGCACCTTGTATACGAAGCAGTAAAGAATTTCAGAGCTAACCAGAGAAGTGGAAACGCTTCAACAAAAACCAGAGGAAAGATCACTGGAAGCGGTAAGAAGTTGTGGAAACAGAAAGGAACAGGGCGAGCAAGAGTTGGAAGTATCAAGAGTCCGTTGTGGAGATCCGGTGGTATTACATTTGGACCCCAACCTCGAGACTATTCTTATAATATGCCTAAGAAGGCAAAAAGAAATGCACTGAAGTCTGTCCTTTCTGAGAAAGTAAGAAATGATAAACTGTTTGTAATTGACAAAATTGATGTGAATTCGAACAAAACAAAAGAGACTTTGAATCAACTACAGAAGTTTGAATTTGAAAAAATGCTAATTGTAGATAATAGAGATAATTCGAAATTAATGTTATCAACAAGAAATTTGAAAAATGTAAAAAGCATCGACTTTACCGAGATCAATGTTTATGACACATTGAAATATACTCACATCATGTTGTCTGTCGATGCTTTGAACGGAATATTGGAGGTCCTTAAATGAAACTAGATTATACTGATGTGATAGTCGCTCCGATGATAACCGAAAAGTCCAGTGAACTGAAGGATACCCTTCACAGCCTGTGCTTTAAGGTCCATAGGAATTCAAATAAACTTCTTGTTAAGGAAGCGGTTGAGAGGCTTTTCAATACTAAAGTTGAATCTGTAAGGTTAATGAATTACTACGGTAAAGAAAAGAAATACGGAAGGTTTACAGGCAGACGCTCAAGTTGGAAAAAAGCATATGTGAAACTTCAGAAAGATGCAAAAATGATTGAATATTTCGAGGTGTAAAATGGGAATTAAAGTATTTAATCCAACTACTCCAGGGCTGAGAGGGAAGACCGGATTTACATTTGAAGAGCTGACAACGGATAAACCTTATAAGAAGCTTGTTAGAAAGCTTACTAAATCCGGTGGAAGAAATAATGAAGGTCATATAACCAGCAGGTTCAGGGGTGGCGGACATAAAAGGAAATACAGAATTATTGATTTCAAGAGGAATAAACTGGATGTTGCGGGAGTTATCGAAACTGTTGAGTATGATCCGAACAGAACCACAAGAATATCCCTTGTTAAATATGTTGATGGTGAAAGAAGATATATCCTCACCCCACTGGGAGTTAAAGTGGGAGACCCAATAGTATCAACTAGCGGTGAAGCTGAGATCTCACCTGGGAATGCACTTCTGTTAAAGAATATCCCGATTGGAACCATCATTCACAATATTGAATATATAAGTGGAAAAGGAGCTCAGATTGCAAGGACTGCAGGAGCATCTGCAACACTTATGGCCAAAGAGGGGAAATATGCTCTGGTGAAAATGCCTTCAAGCGAGGTTAGAAAGATCTCAGTTGAGTGCAGAGCTACAATTGGCCAGCTTGGAAATGTTGAACATGGAAATATTAAGATCGGTAAGGCTGGAAAAACCAGATGGCTTGGACGTCGTGGCCATGTCAGAGGTACTGTTATGAATCCGGTTGACCATCCCCATGGTGGTGGTGAAGGTAAAACCAAAGGTGGAAGACACCCGGTATCTCCCTGGGGACAACCTACTAAAGGATACAAGACGAGAAGGAATAAGAGAACCGACAAATTTATTGTTAAGAGGAGAAAGTAGATAAATGAGCAGATCAGTTAAAAAGGGTATTTTTATTGAAGAAAAATTATTCAATAAAGTTATTGCCGCAAAAAATAGTAAAAAAAGAGAAGTTATTAAGACCTGGTCAAGAAGATCTACAGTTATTCCTGAAATGGTCGGGTTAACAATTGCAGTACATAATGGGAGGAAGTTCATCCCTGTTTTTGTTTCAGAGAACATGGTTGGTTGTAAGTTGGGAGAGTTCTCCGAAACAAGGACATATAAAGGACACACTTCTAGAGAGAAAAAGTAATAACAGGAGAATAGAATGGCTGAAGTATCAATTTCAAAAGGAAAATATATTAAAATATCTCCGCAAAAGGTCAGGCTCGTGGCAGATCTCATTAGAGAGAAAGATGCCGGAGAAGCTGTGACCATTCTTAAGTTCTCAAAGAAAAAGAAAGCGGCAGAGATAATTTATAAAGTACTCAATTCGGCAATAGCTAATGCACAGGTGAAATTTCCAAACCTGGATGTAGATAATCTTTATATTTCAAAGATCTTTGCTGATGCGGCTCCAATGATGAAAAGATTCAGAGCTGTTCCCAGAGGAAGAGGGGTAAGAATACTTAAAAGATATTCTCATATTACTATATATCTTTCAGAGAGAGAGGAGAAATAATGGGCCAGAAAACACATCCCTACGGGTTCAGGTTAGGATTTAATAAGAGCTGGTTATCTTTGTGGTACAGTAAGGGCAAAGACTATGTAGAATTGCTTCATTCTGACTTGAAGATAAGAAATACTGTAAAGAAAGAATACAAACATGCGGGGATCGCTTCAATAGAACTGAAGAGAGTATCTGATACGATAAGAGTTCAGATAAACACAGCCAGGCCGGGAATCATTATCGGGAAAGGCGGATCAGGAATTCAGAAGATCAAAGAGATGATCGCAAGGCTGGCAAATAAGAACAAAGATAAAATTCTGGTTGATGTAATAGAGATCAAATATCCTGAGGTTGTTTCACAATTGGTTGCAGAGGGTGTTGCCTATCAGATCGAAAGGAGAATTTCCTTCCGTCGTGCAATGCGTAAAGCTGTTGACTCGTCCTTAAGAGCCGGAGCGATCGGAATCAAGATAAGGGTTTCCGGAAGGCTCGGTGGGAATGAAATTGCGAGATCAGAATGGTATCTGGTCGGGAAACTTCCCCTACAGACTCTAAGAGCCGATATTGATTATGGCTATGCAGAGGCAAGGACAGATTACGGCATAATTGGGGTTAAGGTTTGGATTTATCCCGGGGATAAAGAGAAAGAAAGATATAAAAAGCAGAGTGTTGAAATTGCAGCGAAGGGAGAATGATCGATGTTAATGCCAAAGAAAGTTAAACATAGAAAGGTATTCAGGGGAAAAAGAAGGGGTGTTGCCACAAAAGGAAATACTCTGGAATTTGGAGAGTATGGTCTTCAATCGCTTGAGAATGCCTGGATAACTGCCCGTCAGATCGAAGCAGGAAGGGTAGCAATTAACAGATATATAAAAAGGGGCGGGAAGCTTTGGATAAGACTATTTCCGTACAAGCCTGTTACTTCAAAACCTATCGAAGTCAGGATGGGTAAAGGTAAAGGTGATCCCGAGTTTTGGGTGGATGTTGTCAGAAGAGGAAGAATAATATATGAATTGGAAGGGGTTGATGAGGTAACTGCAAAAGAGGCAATGAGGTTGGCTCAGATGAAGTTTCCCATTAAAACCAGGTTCATTAAGAGGACTTAACGGAGTATCAAATGAAAGCAAAAGATATTAGATCAATGACAATAGATGAGATCGACGGAAAGCTTGTTGAACTTAAGGATAAGTTGTTTAAGCAGAAGATCCAGAAGTCACTGGGTCAGTCTGATAATCCTTTCAAGATCAAAGGCACTAAAAAGGATATCGCAAGATTATCGACGATTTTAACTGAAAAGAGGAAAAAAGATGGAAAAGAAAATTAAATCAGGCATTACGCTTACCGGCCAGGTTGTCTCGACGAAAGCAGACAAAACAATTTCTGTTAGTGTTGAGATGGTTTTTCAGCATCCTGTTTATAAAAAAATTATCAGGAAAAAGAAAAAATATCTGGCTCATGATGAAACAAACAAATTTAAAGAAGGTGATGTAGTTAAGATCAGACTTGTAAGGCCTTTGAGCAAACTTAAGACATGGCTTGCTGTCGAATTGATCTCTGCGGCTCCCGGTAAGGAGGTTCTGAAATGATCCAGATGCAGACAAGGTTAAAAGTGGCCGATAATTCTGGTGCAAAAGAACTGATGTTTATCCGCGCAGTTGGCGGAGGGGTTGGTAAAATAGCACATATTGGAGATACATTTGTTGGAACTGTCAAATCTGCAGAACCTAATTCTAAAATAAAGAAGGGTGAAGTTGTAAAAGCAGTAATAGTAAGAACCAGAAAGGAAGTGCGAAGAAGAGACGGATCATATATCAGGTTCTCAGATAATGCAGCAGTAATAATAGATGCTCAGGGTGAGCCGATCGGGACCAGGGTTTTTGGGCCGGTAGCACGTGAACTAAGAGAAAAAAAGTTCATGAAGATCGTATCACTTGCACCGGAGGTAACTTGAAATGTCAAAATTAAGACTGAAAAAAGGTGATTCAGTTGTTGTTGTAAGCGGCAAGAAAGAAGATAAAGGGAAAAAAGGTAAGATCATCAGATTGCTGACTGAAAAGAACAGGGTTGTTGTTGAAAAAATTCATATTGTTAAAGAATACGTTAAAGCAAATCCTCAGAAGAATATACAAGGCGGTATAGTTGACAGAGAAGGATCTATTCCTCTCGCGAGTATTATGTACTATTGCAGCGAATGTGAACAGGGCGTGAGGATCGGATTCAAGATCGAGAAAGATTCAAAACATAGGATCTGCAAAAAATGCGGTGTTGTAGTTGATTAGGAGTAATAAATGAGCAGAGTACAGGAAAGATATAATAAAGAATTAAGGGAAAGCCTTAAAAAGGACTTGAAGAAAGAAAATATCATGATGGTCCCGAGGCTTGAAAAAATAGTTGTTAATTCCGGAGTAGGAGAAGCTACTCAGAATATTAAACTTCTTGATAAAGTGATTGAGGAGTTAACAGTTATAACAGGACAAAAACCTTCTGTTAGAAAAGCCAGGAAGTCCATTGCGACTTTCAGACTGAGAGAAGGTATGCCCATTGGAGCAACCGTGACTATGCGGAATAAAAGGATGTATGAGTTCTTTGACAGACTGGTATCTTTTGTAATTCCAAGGATCAAGGATTTCCGTGGACTTTCACCGAAATCATTTGACGGGAGAGGCAATTATACTATGGCTATAAAAGACCAGCTGGTATTTCCTGAAATTGATTATAATAAGGTAGACCGTACAAATGGTATGTCCATAACATTTGTTACATCTGCTTTTAACGATGCAGATGCATTAGCATTATTAAAAAAAATGGGTTTCCCCTTAAGGGACTAGGAGATTAAAGTGGCCAAGAAATCAACAATAGCAAAACATTTAAAAGGACGAAAATATAAAGTAAGAGAGAGTAGCAGATGCAGAGTTTGCGGTAGATCACGTTCTGTATATAGGAAGTTTGAATTGTGCAGACTTTGTTTCAGAGAATTATCTTTAAGAGGAGAGATACCGGGTGTTACTAAAGCATCCTGGTAGGGAGTAATTATGAGCCATACTGATCCAATTGCAGATTTACTGACAAGAATTAGAAATGCCGCAAGGACAAATAAGCCTTCAGTTGATATTCCTTATTCTAAAGTAAAGGAAGAAATAGTAAAAGTGATAAAAAAAGAGGGTTACCTTACCGGTTACGAAGTGAACAAGGAATTCCCGTCAAAGCTTGTTGTTAAACTGAAAAGCAGGCCCGGTGGCAAGATCAATGTTATCGAAGGACTGGCAAGGATCTCAAAGCCCGGTAGAAGGGTTTATTCAAATGTTGAAAGTATCCCGAAGGTTATTGGCGGAATGGGTGTTGCTGTCCTTTCTACCTCAAAGGGTATTTTTACTGGAAAAGAGTGTGAAAAGAATAATATCGGTGGTGAGATATTATTCAATATCTGGTAGGAGGAAAAATGTCGAGACTAGCTGCCAAACCAATAAAATTTGAAAGTTCAATTTTAACAGAGATAAAGGATGACCTGATCACTTTGAAAAACTCCAAGGGAGAGCTTAGTGTTAAGATTGTTGAAGGTGTAAAGATAAAAATTGAATCAAATGAGATACATGTCGAAAGAGATAGTGACCTTTTTAAAGCAAATCAGGGCCTCGTCTGGAGCCTTGTTAACAATGCTGTTGTAGGTCTTACGAAGGGATATTCCAGGAAGATCGAAATTGTAGGTAAAGGTTGGAGATCTGAAGTCAAAGGAGATGTTGTAAATCTTCAGGTTGGCTATTCACACCCGGTTTCATATAAATTCCCAAAGGGTATTACTGCAACTCAGGAAAATCCGGGGCAGTTTGTTTTGTCGTCAGTTGATAAACAACTGCTTGGTCAGGTGTGTGCTAATATTCAGAAAATAAGGCCTGTAGAACCATATAAACTAAAGGGTATCAGGCTTGAAGGCCAATACCTGAGAAAGAAAGTAAGAAAGACGGCGGGAGTATAAGATGATTAAGGCAAAACATATTGTAAAAAAAACAAGATGTACAAGACTGAGAAAAACAATTAGAAAAACGATTTCCGGGGTAGCAAAGAAACCCCGTCTGATTATCTTCAGAAGTAATAAATACCTATACTCACAGGTTTATGATGATCTTAATGGAAAAGTACTTGCTTATGCTTCAACTCTTGAAAAGGAAGTGAAATCAAAATTGAAAAGCACTAAGGATAAAGAAGCTGCAAAAGTGATGGGTGAAGTTATTGCCGAGAGACTAAAAAAGCTTAAGATAAAAGAAGTTGTTTTTGATAGAAATGTGTATTCATATACTGGCCGTGTTAAAGTTTTTGCCGATTCCGCCAGGGAAAAGGGAATTAAATTTTAAGGAGCAATATTGTGGAAGAATTAGAAAACATTGAAATATTTGAAGAAGAAGTAATCTCGATCAGAAGAGTTACCAAGGTTGTAAAAGGTGGTAAGAATATGAGGTTCTCAGCTGCTGTAGTAGTTGGCGACAAGAATGGGAAAGTCGGACTTGGTAAAGGGAAAGCAAAAGAAGTGCCTCTGGCAATTAAAAAAGCAGTGGCAGATGCCAAGAAAAACCTGATCGATGTTCCCATTGTCAAAAACACTCTCCCGTATTATTCTGTCGGTAAGTTTGGTGCTGCCAGAGTTGTGATCAGGCCTGCATCGGAAGGGACAGGGGTTATTGCGGGAGGTTCTGTACGAGTCATTATGGAACTTGCTGGTGTTAAGAATGTCCTGACAAAAAGTATCCGCAGTAAGAATGTTCTTACTGTAGCTCAGGCGACAATTAACGGATTAAATGACCTGAATAATGCGGAAGGTGTTATGTCAAAAAGGGAGATAAGTGAGGAGGAATTGTGGCAGTAAAGAAAAAGCAAAAATACCCGATGGTGAAAATCGCCCTGCGGAAAAGCCTTATAGGCAGAACTGAAAAGCAGAGACGGGTGGTGAAAGGTTTGGGTCTGAGAAAGATCAATTCGGAAGTTATTAAAGAAAAAAGCCCTGAGATAATGGGAATGGTGAATAAAGTGGACTTCCTGCTTGAAGTAACGGAGGTGTCAAAATGATATCACTGGCTAATTTGAAACCGGCAAAAGGTTCACAAAAGAAAAGGAAAAGAATTGGAAGAGGTCCTGGTTCAGGTTTTGGTAAAACTGCCGGAAGAGGAATGAACGGACAGAAGTCCAGAAGCGGATATTCAAGAAAACGGGGTTTTGAGGGTGGACAGATGCCTCTCATTCGGAGGATCCCGAAAAGAGGATTTACAAACATTTTCCGTGTTACTTATAACGTTGTTAACGTTGGTGATATTGACAAGAGCGGGCTTGATGAATTGAATATTGAAGTATTACTCGAAAAGAAGATGATAAGAGATAAGAGACTGAGATTGAAGATACTTGGAGATGGCGAACTCAACAGGAAAGTGAAAGTTACAGCACATAAATTCTCAAAAACTGCTATAGAAAAAATAGAGAAGAGTGGTGGAGAGGTTGTAGTCCTTACAGGAGAGGAAAATTGATCAAATTTTTTAGAAACATTTTTATTATCCCCGAACTGAGGAAAAGGATCTTCTTTACATTCCTGCTGCTTGCAGTTTACAGGGTAGGTGCTCACATCGTGACTCCCGGAATCAACATTGAGGCTCTGATTAAGTTCTTCGAACAACAACAGGGTTCGCTTTTCGGATTTATTGATATGTTCTCTGGTGGAAACATGAGCAAAATGACAATCTTTGCAATTGGTATCATGCCATATATTAGTGCATCGATCATATTGCAATTGCTTCAGGTCGTTTGGCCTTATCTTGAGAGAATATCAAAAGAGGGCGATCTTGGTAAGAAAAAAATAACTCAATATACGAGGTATGGTACTGTTCTGATCGCTGTAGTTCAATCTTTCAGTATCGCAGTTATGCTTGAAAAGATGAACCCGAGTGGTCTTCCTGTTGTTCTAAATCCCGGATGGGGATTTAAGTTACTCACTATACTGACAATGACCACAGGCACAATGTTTGTTATGTGGCTTGGTGAGCAGATATCAGAAAGAGGTATCGGTAATGGAATTTCACTGATCATTTTTGCCGGAATTATCAAAGGTTTGATACCTGGTGGCGGAACACTTATTGAGGGATTAAAAACAGGAGATATGAACCCTATTAAGATCATTTTTATCCTGGGTTTAATGATAGGCGTTATTGCATTCATTGTATACGTCGAGATGGGACAGAGAAGGATCCCTATCTCATACGCTAAACGGATTCAGGGAAGAAGAATGATGGGTGGACAAAGTACATTTCTTCCATTGAAAGTAAATACAGGTGGTGTTATCCCTATCATTTTTGCATCTTCGGTAATTGCATTTCCTGCAACTTTAGGAAGTGTGATCAATCATCCGATCGCAAAAACGATATCAACTCAACTCGGTTTTGGGATGCCGCTTCATAACCTCCTTTATATTGCAGCTATTGTCTTCTTCACATATTTTTATGTGTCGATCATTTTTAACCCTCAGGATGTATCTGATAATCTGAAAAAACATGGAGGATTTATTCCCGGTATACGGGCAGGCAAGAATACTGCTGATTATATAGACAGTGTACTTTCGAAGCTGACATTTGTCGGTGCGATATATCTGGCACTTGTCGCAATTATTCCTACATTTCTTACTTCAGGTTTTAAAGTTCAGGCGCTTCCTTTTATCGGAGATTTTCTGGATATGAACTTACCTGCATGGTTCAAGGATGGACTTGGCCTCAGGTTCTTTTTCGGTGGAACTTCAATTTTGATCATTGTTGGTGTTGCAATGGATACAGTTCAGCAGATCGAGGCTCAGCTTACTATGAGAAACTATGATACTTTCTCAGGTAAGGGGAGGATAAGGGGTAGAAGATAACGATGAAGAGGATAATACTTTTTGGTGCACCGGGTTCCGGGAAAGGGACTCAGGCAGAGAAGATCGAAAGGGAGTTTTCTTTTAGGAAAATTTCGACCGGAGATCTTATCAGAGTAGAAGTGCAGAAGAAAAGTGTTATCGGGAAAAAAATAGAAGAGTTCAGTTCCAAAGGACTTCTTGTTCCAAATGAAATTATTATAGAAATGGTAAATAACAGAGTCCAATCTAGTGATGTTAAAGGCGGATATGTTCTAGATGGTTTTCCGAGAACTCTTGATCAGGTAAAAGGTTTGTCTATTGTTCCGGCTGATGAAGAGGTTGCAGTATTTCTGAGAGTTGATGAGGATACTATTGTAAAGAGAATTCTTTCACGTGTCTCTTGTGAAAATTGTGGAAATGTGTTCAACACTATTTCGCAACTCCCGGTCAGGGTTAATATTTGTGATCAGTGCGGGGCTGCTTTGACAAGGCGAAATGATGATACAGAAGAGATAATTAAGAAAAGGATAGTCGTTTACAGGGAAGAAACTTTACCGGTAATTAATTTTTACAGAGGGAAAGGTAATCTGCACGAGTTGGATGCTTCCCTGGATATCAATACAGTTTGGTCAGAGATCAGGGGGCTGCTCAAGTGATAATTCTGAAGACGGATAAAGAGTTGAGTATCATGAGGGAGTCCAATAGGATAGTTGCTATTGTTCTTTCTGAAATAAATGATATGATCCGGCCAGGAGTATCAACATATGAACTTGACAAATTTGCAGAGGAGAGGATCCTCGGATTGAATGCTGTTCCCGGATTTAAAGGGTATGGATGGGGAGACAGAAGATTTCCGGCAACGCTCTGTACTTCAGTAAATGATCAGGTAGTGCATGGGATTCCTTCGAGGGATGTTATCCTGAAAGATGGAGATATAATCGGGATCGATGTCGGGACAATTTACAAGGGTTTTTATGGTGATGGTGCTTATACTTATGCCGTAGGAAGTGTTAGTGATGAGACAAAGCATCTTATGGACACTTGTGAAAAGGCCTTGTACAAAGGTATAAGTGCTGCCAGAGAAGGGAATCGGGTTTCTGATATATCTAATGCAATTGATAAATTTGTAAGATCCGAGAAGTTTGAAATAGTAAGAGACCTGACCGGACATGGAATTGGAAGAGATCTCCATGAAGATCCACAGGTTATTAATTATAATAATGGTGTTAAGGGGAAAAAATTAAGCAGGAATATGACAATTGCAATAGAGCCTATGATAACCAATGGCGACTTCCAGGTAAAGACTCTGGGAGATGACTGGACGGTAGTTACCGCAGATGGAAGTTTATCTGCTCATTATGAGCATACAATTGCAATTTCAGATAATGGTCCTGAAATTTTAACAAAGGTATAATATGGCAGCTAAAGATAAAAATGTTATTGAAGTTAGAGGTAAGATCCTGGAAGTTCTTCCGAATGCTACTTTTCTTGTTGAACTTGAACAAAATCATCATAGGATTTACGCTCACCCTTCAGGGAAGATGAGAAAGAATAATATCAGGATCCTCCCCGGGGATAAGATTTTATTGGAAATATCGCCGTATGATATAAATCGTGGAAGAATCATTTATAGATTTAAGTAGGAGAAAGCAATGAAAGTAAGAGCATCAGTAAAAAAGATTTGCATTAAGTGTAAGATTATTAGAAGAAAGGGTGTTGTAAGAGTTATTTGTGTGGATCCCAAACATAAACAGAGGCAAGGTTAAAGGAGGAAAAATTGGCAAGAATATCAGGCGTCAACTTACCTAACCTGAAAAGGGTTGAAATAGGACTTACTTATATTTACGGAATCGGGAGAACGAAATCCCGGGAAATACTTGAAAAAGTGAAAGTCGATTTAAATAAAAAGGTGAAAGACCTTAATTCTGAGGAAGTTACCCGTATCAGAAAATATATTGAATCTGATGTGATGGTAGAGGGTGATCTCCGAAAATCTGTAAATCAGGATATTAAAAGACTTATGGATATTAACAGTCACAGAGGTAGAAGGCATAAAATGGGGCTTCCTGTCAGAGGACAGAGAACCAAAACAAATGCAAGAACCCGTAAAGGTCCTAAAGGATCGATGATCAAAAAAAGGAAATAACGGAGAAAGATAATGGCTACTAAAAAGACAAAGTCAAAAGGTAAGAAGAAAGAGAAAAAGATAGTTTCACATGGAATTATGACAATTAATTCCACTTTTAATAATACTGTTATTGCAATTACTGATTCAGATGGTAATGTCCTAACCTGGTGTTCAGGCGGAGTCGTTGGTTTTAAAGGATCAAGAAAATCAACTCCTTTTGCTGCTCAGTTAGCTGCAGAGAAAGTATTAAAAGAGGCAGAGAACTTTGGAATCAGTACACTTGATATCAGAGTGAAAGGGCCGGGAGCGGGCCGTGAAAGCGCTATACGTTCAGTTGGAACTTCTAAATTTAAAGTAAAGACAATAAAAGATGTTACTCCTATTCCGCACAACGGTTGCAGACCTAGGAAGAAGAGAAGGGTTTAAGGAGGCAGAAATTGGGAAAGTATACAGGTCCGGTTTGCAGACTGTGCAGAACTGAAGGGACAAAATTATTTTTAAAAGGAAGAAGATGCTTGACAGATAAATGTGCTATCGAGAGGAGAAATCAGCCTCCGGGATCGATGGGAAAGAGAAGGGCTTTTAAGAAATCAAATTATAAGATCCAGCTAAGAGAGAAGCAGAAGGTAAAAAGATTTTATGGTGTTGGAGAGAAGCAGTTTAGACTTTTCTTTGATAAAGCATCTAAGACTAAAGGAATTACCGGTGATAATCTACTGACAAGCCTGGAACTCCGCTTTGATAACATTGTATATAGAATGAACCTCGCAGCTTCCAGAGTGCAGGCACGGCAGATGATCAAGCATGGACATTATACGATAAACGGGAAAAAGGTAACTATTCCCTCGTATATAGTTAATCAGGATGATGAGATCACACTTAAAGAAAAATCATTGAAAAATGAGAAGATTGCTGAGAATATCAGGAATGCAAAGGGGCTTGTTGAAGTTCCGGAGTGGCTTATAGTCGATGATGATAAATTTGTAGGGAAGCTCAATAGTTTACCGACTAGAGAAGATGTTTCTGTTGAAGTTGAAGAACATTTGATCGTTGAGCTCTATTCTAAATAAGGAGAGTGAATATGAATCTTAATTATCAAAGACCTAAAAGGTTGGTGGTTGAGGAAGTTACTTCCAATTATGCAAGATTTAGTGCAGAACCGTTTGAAAGGGGATATGGAAGTACAATCGGGATAGCTCTCCGCAGGGTATTACTTTCCTTAATCGAGGGTGTTGCTGTAACGGCTGTTCGTATAGATGGAGTTCTTCATGAATTTTCAGTTATACCGGGAGTTTACGAAGACGTTCTGAATATATTATTAAATATAAAGAACATCCCATTTAAACTTGAGACTGATGAGCCGCAGATCGTTAGAATTAATAAGTCCGGAGCCGGAGAAGTATTTTCAGGGGATATAGAAGCTGATGGAGATGTAACGATCCTTGATGAAAAAATTCATATCGCATATCTCGAGGATGAAGGATCCATTAATGCTGAAATTCTTATAAAAAAAGGATTGGGTTTTAAACTCGCAGAGCAGAATTTTGATGAAACTCTCCCAGTTGATTTTATTCCGGTCGACTCAAGCTTTAATCCGATCGAGAGGATGAAATACGAAATTATACCCGCAAGAGTTGGAAACAGAACTGATTTTGAAAAACTAATAGTGGAAATCTGGACTAATGGTAGTGTACCTCCGGAAGATACTATTTCAACGGCTGGAAAAATACTTAGAGATCATTTAACTATTTTTCTGGGATATAAAGAAAAAGATAAGATCGTATTTGAAGATGAGCAGGATTCAGGAAGTGGTATTGAAGCAAAGGCTGAAATTTTAGAAAAAAGTGTTGAGACCATGGGATTATCGGTCAGAGCTTTAAAATGTCTAAAACGTCTTGGTGTTGATTATATCTTTGAGTTGATAGAGAAAACTGAACATGAGTTGCTGAACTCTAAGAATTTTGGTAAAAAGTCGTTGGAAGAGATCATTTCAAAACTAGTAGAATTTGATCTGGCCCTTGGTCAGAAATTACCCGAGATCTTAAGAAATGACCTGATAGAAAAAATTGAAAAACTAAAAGGCGAAGAATCTGAGGAAATTAAGGAGTTATAATGAGGCATTTAAAAGGCGGTTTTAAATTAGGGCGAAATCCATCGCATAGAAAATCACTCCTGAGAAACCTTACAGCCAGTCTGATCGAAAAGAACAGAATTGAAACTACACTTGCAAAAGCAAAAGCTGTAAGGCCTATCGTTGAAAAAATGATAACTATTGGGAAAACCGGAACTCTTGCAAATAAAAGAAGAGCTCTTGCGTATTTGTATAAGAGGGAAACAACACACCTGCTTTTTGGTGAGGTTGCTCCGCGATTCATGGATAGAAATGGTGGGTATACAAGGATAATCAAAACAGATTTCAGGAAAGGTGATGGTGCTGAAATGGCAATTATCGAATTTGTTGATTACAACTTTGAACCTAAATCCAAGAAAGCAAAAGCAAAAAAGAAGTAAAAGAAAGCGCGGGCATAGCTCAATGGTAGAGTATCAGCTTCCCAAGCTGAATGTTGCGGGTTCGATCCCCGTTGCCCGCTTATATATTTTCTCAGGAGATAATAATGTTTAAAAAAGAATCTAAAATAAATAAGCAGGAAGTAAATTCTGAAATAAAAGTAAATGAGGGCAGTTCATTTATTGGTCGTTCAATGAAGCTTAAAGGCAATATCTCTGCAGAAGAAGAAATATTAATAGAGGGTATCGTTGAAGGATCTATAAAAATGAAACATAATGTGATTATTGGGAAATCCGGGAAAGTAAAGGCTGATATAACTGCAAAAGAGATCATAATAAAAGGTGAGGTCAACGGTAATGTGCATGGGCATAATAAAGTTGAGATCGTACCGGGTGGTGTTTTGAATGGGGATATAATCTCAGAAAAGGTCGTGCTTGCTGAAGGCGCTAAATTCAAAGGTAATATCGATATGACAATTAAAAATGACGAGTCTGAAAGAAAATCTAAAATAGAAAAGCAGCCGGGGAAGACTGAAAAAAAGTCTGATCTTTAAAGTTTGTGAATTGTTAGTATAGTCCCGGTTTTTGCAAGGAGCGGGAATTCAATAAATGTCCAATTGGTATTTTATAGAAGACAAAAAAGCACTTTCTCCATCTTTGAATATGGCAATAGATGAATATCTGTTCAATCTTTGTCATGACAAAAGTATCGGTTTTTTTAGAATTTACTCATGGGACAGGCCTTCATTCTCAATTGGCGTATCACAAAAAGTTTCAAAAGTAATTAATCTTAATTATATAGAAGAAAATCAATTTGGATTTGTAAGAAGGGTAACCGGGGGGAAAACTGTTCTTCATAATGATGAAATAACTTATTCAATAGTTTCATCTGAGGAAAAATTCTTCAGGGATAATGATCTATATAAATCTTATTCACTTATAGCGGATATTATTCTAAAAACATTAATAAATTCAGGAATTGATGCAGTATTGTCCGAGGGAAGTTCCAGTTTACTTTCAAGAAGTAATAACCCCTGCTTTTCTTTTCCAACTCCGAATGAGATCGAAGTAGGAGGAAAGAAGATCGTAGGTTCAGCTCAGAAAAGAGATAAGCATGCACTTTTGCAGCATGGATCTATTCCACTATCCATGGATTTCAAATTGTATTCAGCTGGAACCGGATTTAGTGAGAGGGCTTTAAGACAAAGCATGACCACAGTCAGGGACGTATCTACGATCAGGAAAGATCTTCTTATAAAGAACTTTTATATATCTTTTGAAGAATTTGTCGGGAAGAACATAATAAAATATGAATATTCTGAGAAAGACCGGATTGAGATAAGGAGCCTGGCAAAAAAATATGAATCTGAAAAATGGAATCTTAATCTTTAGCATTTTTTTTGCTTTAGTAACTGTGGCCCTCTTCTCAAGAGAGATCGAATTACAATTTCATGAGGTAAAAGAATTATATGATCCGGATTTTAATGATCTTCACAATGTCGGTTTCAGTAAAATTATAGTAAGGTCATTTTTAAATAACAGGAAAAATGGTGGCCTTCTATTTGAGAATAGTAATTTTCGAGTATCATATCCGGGATTCAGCAAAATTTTAAAAAGTAATAGTAAACGAAAATTCAGTTTGTGGGGATGGCTTATCACAAGAAATTATGATTGGCTTGAAACTAATGAATTATATGATACTGGTTTTGAAAATGGGGAAAGACTTAAGATCAGGAAGTTGGATCTTTTTAACCCGGAAGTAAGAAAATTAGTGATCGAAGTGTTCAGGAGTATGGTTGAAGTTGGTGTTGAGGGTATCCTGATCCAGGATGATCTGTCTATCAAGAGTGATGAAGGTTTCTCCTCCAGGGGGATGAAAACTTTTACTAATGAGTCAAAAGTTCCGGCAAAGGAAAAATTGATGATGGATTCCGGGTCTCCTTACAATTTAAAGTGGATCAAAATAAAGAAAAGACTTCTCAATGAGTTTCTCGCAGATATAGTAAGAGAATGTAAATCTTTAAATCCGGATATAAAAATAGGCGTTAATGTTTTTTATGAAGCTGCAATTCAGGAAAGGAATAGCAGTGAATGGCACTCCCAGGACCTGGAGGGGATATCCGGATCGGGAGTTGATCTGATCTATCTGATGATGTATCACAGGCAGATGAAAAGAGAATTGAAAATGGGATCGGGTAAGATAAAAGATTTATTCTCTAAAGGCATTGAGAATGCCTATAAAATAGCCGGAGACCGCCTGGTGGTAAA
Organism: Candidatus Aminicenantes bacterium UBA647; assembly: GCA_002299555.1. Lineage (GTDB taxonomy): Bacteria > Acidobacteriota > Aminicenantia > UBA2199 > UBA2199 > UBA647. The sequence goes on along the minus strand of DBOL01000076.1, from coordinate 21,297 downwards.
ACTGGAAACATATGACTGGAATAAAGGCGAGATAATTCCGTTAAAAGAGATGATTGAATTTATTGATCTGATCCCGAAAAAAATAAAGCGAATTTGTTTTACTCCTGTTAAAAATGCAGGGATGCCATATTTAAAAGGACTTTTGAAGGCAGCAAGTAATTGAAATCCATTGCGGTAAAAGTTACAATTATAAAACAATGAATTGGAAATTAAATACAGGAGACTTTCTGTTCAAGTACAGATCGTTCACTCCGATACCTCTGATTATAGTAGTATTTGTTTTTTTTAAACTCGGAATAAACCCCCTAAATGATAAATTACTTCTTATAGCGGGATTCGTTCTCATGTTCCTGGGAGAACTCATTCGTGTGGTTTCAGTGGGATTCTCTTTCACAGGGACATCAGGGCGAGAAAATTTTTTAAGGGCGGATAATCTTAATATCTCAGGCATATACTCTGTGGTAAGAAATCCTTTATATATGGGGAATCTCCTTATCTATTCAGGACTTTTAATAGTATATTCAAATATTTATGCACTTTTATTCTTTGATATTCTCCTTATTGTTCAATATTATTTTATCATTTTTGCTGAAGAGGCTTATTTGCAAAGAAATTATGGAGACCAGTATTCGGACTATAAAAAATCTGTAAACTCAATCCTTCCGAAGGTCAGAAATTACAGGAAACCGGAAAATAAATTTGACAGGTTGAAAGTAATATTCAAGGAGAATGATTCTGTTTTCAATGCCCTTGTTATTTTTGGAATAATTAAAATGTATAAGGGATATATCCTGTCAGGTAAGATCATACATGGAAAATCTTTTGCAATCTATTTTGGAGTAATGATAATTTCTTACATCCTTATAAAAGTTTTAAAGAAAAGAGTAGCCTGATACAGTCAAACCAAATTGATTTATTTCAACAAAGAAGTATCAATTGTTCGATAACTTAAAATTATTGTAGTGATTTATCAATATTTCAAATGCTAAAATTTGACTTTATTTTTTCATAAAGTTAAGATTTATAAAAAATCTCTGGAGGAATTTATGATTAAAAAGTTAATTTTAGTTTTTTTAGCAGTTATGCTTGTCCTTCCAATGGCAGGTGGAGTATTAAAAGGGGTAAAGATGGATGATTCCATAACTATAGATGGAAAGACCCTTTTATTGAACGGTATGGCACTGAGGAAAAAGGTGATATTCAAGGTGTATGTTGCCGGACTGTATTTACCGGCAAAGGAAAAATCAGCTGAGAAAATTCTCGGAGCTGATACATGCAGAGTAACGGTAATGCATTTCCTTAGAAGTGTTGGTGCAGGTAAGATCAATGGTGCGTGGTATGATGGACTGGAAGACAATACTCCCGGACATTCAAAGGAATTGAAGGCAAAATTTGATACCCTGGCCAAATATATGGAGAAAATGAAGAAAGGCGGAAAAATTGTCTTCACATATCTCCCTGAGAAAGGAACAATAGTAAAAGTTAACGGGAAGGTAAAGGGTACAATTGAGGGAAAAGATTTTGCAGATTCTCTTTTCTCCTGCTGGATAGGTAAAAAACCAGGTCCGGGGAAAAGTTTTAAAGAAGACCTTTTAGGCCTTTAATATTCTATCTTCAGGGCGCTTTCTTTTCGGAAGCGCCCTGGCGGGTAGCTATTATCAGTTTTTTAACTCCACTTTTTTTAACAATATCCATGATCTTTACCACCTTTCCGTAGGGAATATTGGTATCCCCTTTCAGAATAAGGCTTTCATCTTTCATTTCAGCCAATGTACTTTTTAAATTCTCTCCCAATTCATCAAGAGATAAAGCTTTCTCATTAAGAAATAATGAACCGTCACTTTTAACAGACAGGACGTATTCACTTTTTTTCACACTCGGGGCACTTTGAGTTTCAGGCAGATCGAGTTTTATACCCGGTTCTTCCATGAAGGTCGAAGAGACCATCATAAAGATCAGCAAGAGAAATAGTACATCTATTAGAGATGTGATGTTTATGATTGTTGCTTTCTTTTTTTTAGTCTTAAATTCCATTTTATTTTTTATCCGAAAAAGATGATATTTTGTTCAACAATTTAGATGAATATTTCTCCATATCCAATATCAGCCCTTCAGATTTCGAGGTGAAATAATTATAAGCAACGACTGAAGGAATACCTATAGATAATCCGGCAATGGTAGTAATCAGGGCTTCTGAAATTCCTCCTGCCATTGCAGGAGCCTGACCAACACCCATCATTTGAATTACATTGAAGACTTTTAATATGCCTATAACTGTTCCAAGCAATCCTAATAGAGGTGCTATCCCAGCGATTGTTTCAAGAAAGGGAAGTCCTTTGCTTATTTTATGGACTTCCTGTTTCCCGTTGTCCATAAGGATCTCCTTGATCTCTTCTCTCGGGAGTTCCATATTCTCTAGACCTACTTTTATTATATTTGCAAAAGGTCCTTTATGTTTATCACAAATAGCAATTGCCAGTCCTATATCTTCCAGGTTCTTGATATTATCAAGTATAGAAGTTATCTCAGGAATCACGATCTTCTTTTTTCTCATAGATATCGATTTTTCTATAACTATTGCCAGCGCTGCCACTGAAGCCAGGAGCAGAGGGTACATAATAATGCCGCCTTTGTTCAGAAATACAAGTACATTTTCCATTTTCACCTCATCTTTAGTTTTTACCTTCTTATGAAATATATAAATTTCCCGGTTACTTCCAGAAATGGCTTGGGGAAATCATCTGGAAGTAAAGGAAAAGGGGCAGATATTTCAACTGCATTCACACTTGTATCCACAAGTGATTTATGTCCTTTCGTATTTAATAGTGTAAGCCTTTCAAGGCTGCCGTCAGGATAGATCCTGAATCTCAAAAGTGTTTCACCATCGATCATTCCAAGCCTGCTGAACGCGATAGGAGGAAATAAATTGTCCTGGATACGTATTTTTAATTCAAGCATATAAGGGGCGAAATCCCAGTCATATGTATTGAATGCAAATCCACCAAGTTCTTTTACTTTTGCAAGAATGTTCTTATGAAGGATCTGATTTCTGATGCTTCCACCAGGGTTACTTGTGTTCAGTTCAGGAACCTCTTCCATGTTCTCACTGATAGAATTTTTATTATCCTTAGTTTTCTCAACACTTTCTTTCTTATCCGGATCAATTTTCTCTTTCGGCTCTTCAGGTTTCCCCTCCCTCATTATCTCAGGCAGAGAGGGGATATTCAGGTCGCCTTCGGAATAGGGATTCCCTGATTTGAGCTCTTTGCCGGGGTCAGGATTCCTTGCAATAGTATTTTTGTCAGACATATAACTCGGTTTTTCAGCTCTCTTTGTTGATCTCTGATCCTCAGTAGTTTCGATAACCTGCTTCGGGTGCTCATTTTCTCCCAGATCGAAAACAATAGGTTCATTAATTATTTCAGGGATTGCTTTGGCCCCGAGAAGGGTAAAATCGACGGTCTTTTCAGCGAGAAAAAAAATGATTATATGCAATAATATTGACACTATTATCGTATATTTTCTGACCTTCTTATCCATTTAGTGTTTCCCGGCTTTTGTATTACATTATACTACAATTTACAACAGAGCTATAACCGTACTGTACATCCCTGTAATCTACTTATGACGGTTGTCTGATTCCTAAAGTTGCATTTTATATAGGAAAATCTATAATTAAAATCCTGAACTATTTAGAATTTATGTCTTCTTGAATTAATACCGGTATTTATTTATAATCGTTACAGGAGGAAATATGGGATTATTTGATTTTGTAAAAGACATGGGCGAAAAGCTTGATGCGCAGATGGACCTGGCAAAAATGATAAATGAGAGTGGCATCGAAGTTCAGGATATGAATGCAGATTTTAAAGATGGAGTTGCATCTGTTTCAGGAGTAGTTAACAGTCTTGCTGATAAGGAAAAAATAGTTATAATGCTTGGAAATATCGGAGGAGTGAAACAGGTTGATGAATCACTGGACATAGCAGTGGGGGAAAAAGAATCAAAGTTCTATACAGTAAAAAGTGGAGATACTCTCGGAAAGATCGCAAAAGAATTTTACGGGAATGCCATGAAATATATGGTTATTTTTGAAGCGAACAAACCAATGTTAAAAGATCCAAACAGAATCTATCCGGGGCAGGTTTTAAGAATTCCTGAGTTGGACTGATAAACAAAAAATAAAAAGGAGATGCAAATGAAAAAAATTACACTTATTGTATTGATGTTCTTTGTCCTTTCGATCGTTATACCTTTAGCAGTTCATTCAAAGGATACAACTCCTGCGAAAGCAAAGAAAATTGTAAAAAAATCTGATGAGACAATAATTGACCCAACAGTTTATGTGAAAGAGAATGGAAAGAAATTTCATAAAAAGAACTGTAAAATGGTATCCGGGAAGAAAGGGATAAAACTTAGTGAAGCAACGAAGAAAGGTTATGAACCTTGTAAGATCTGTTTTAAAACTGATACTGTTTATGTAACTGAGAAGGGCAAAAAGTATCATATGAAAGGTTGTAAACTTGTAAAAAACACAAAAGCTATTCAAATAGGAATAGCAAAAGAGAAGGGATATGAACCTTGTAAAGTATGTTTCCCTCCTGAAAAAGCAGTAAAAAAAGTAATAAAAGTAAAAAAGAAGTAATTAATAGTAAAAAAAAATCAATAACTTAAGGGTAGGTGTTCGCACCTGCCCTTTTTTTATTGACCATTTAATCAAATTTTGTTAACATCCTACTATCTCCGAGTTTTCGCGGCTAAAGCTTTTTGCCAGGCCGGAAAACCTGTAGGGTGGTCCCGGAAACAGGTCTGCCTCCCGTGCTTGGAAAGGAGAACTCGATACGGGTTTTGACTCCCGATAGATCTCCTTCCATAATGATAATGATATGGAGGTTTATATGACGTTCAAATCTTTTTTCTTGCTTGTTCTTTTCCTATTAATGATCTTTATCTGCAATTGTTCCGGAAGTTACAAGGATGGAGCTGAAAAACCTGCTGTTAAGTTACTTGTTGTTCATGCCGGATCACTTTCAATTCCATTTAAAGAGATATCAAAAGAGTTCATGAAGGCCTATCCGGAAGTAGATGTTATGCTTGAAAGTTACGGAAGCAGGACTGCTGCCCGTCAGGTTTCTGATCTGAAGCGTGAAGTTGATATAGTGGGGTCAGCCGACTCAGATGTCATCCGAAAATTGTTATATCCCGAGTATGCGGATTTCTGTATAGATTTCACCACAAATGAGATGGTATTGGTCTACACAGGGAATAGTAAGTTCAAAGATGAGATAAGTTCATCCAATTGGTTCGATATCATTTTAAAGGATGGAGTAGAATACGGACATTCAGATCCGAATTCAGATCCTTGTGGATACAGAGCGGTGTTAACAGTAAAGCTGGCAGAGGACTACTATAAGAAAGATGGCTTTTATGAAAGATTCAGAGAAAAAACAAAAAAGAAAAATATCAGGCCGAAAGAGACTGACCTCCTTGCAATGATAGAATTGGGTGAGCTGGACTATCTGTTCATATACAGAAGTGTTGCTGAACAACACAAACTGAAATATTTGCTCCTGCCTTCTCAGATAAATCTTGTTTCAACTGAACATGCAGATCTATATTCAAAGGTTTCGCTGGAGATTTCAGGGAAAAAGCCCGGAGAGAAGATCGTAAAGAAGGGTGCTCCGATGGTATATGGACTTACAATACCTAAAACTGCGAAGCATAAGGAGTGGGCTGTCAAATTTATAGAATTCATATTAAGTGATAAAGGGAGGGAGATCATGAAAACAAACGGGCAACCCGTTCTGAAGCTTCCTGTTGTTGATAATCCTGAAAAAGCTCCTGAAGAATTAAGAGGTGCTTCACCTTGTTCCGGTTGTCCCGGATGCTGATGATCTAAGATAATTCCTCACAAGATGGAAATATAAATGAAAATTAAATGAAATTAAGGCACCTGTTTTTCCTTCCCGGGATTTTACTCCTTCTATTCCTTGGTTATCCTCTGATAAAAATGATGTTTAATGTTGATCCATCAATTCTTCTGGATACTGCAAAGGAAAAGGAGGTGATTAATTCGATAATTTTAACCCTCCGTGCTTCATTGATTGCAACCATAGCAGCTTTGATAACCGGGATCCCTCTTGCATACATCTTTGCAAGGAAGGAATTCCCCGGTAAGAAGATACTTGAGGGATTAATAGATATTCCGGTAATAATTCCGCATACAGCGGTTGGGATAGCATTGCTGTCCGCCTGGGGAAGGCATTCATTTATAAGTAAATCTACAGGTTTGAATATAGTCGGGACTGAAATTGCAATATCTATGGCTATGTTCTTTGTCTCAGTACCGTTCCTGATAAATTCAGTCAAGAGTGGTTTTAGAATGATTGATCCGAGGTATGAAAAAACGGCATTAACTCTCGGTGCAAGCCCCTGGCAGATGTTTTATACGGTCAGTCTTCCTATGGTGAAAAAATCGATTATATCTGGATCTATAATGATGTGGGGGAGGGGGATCTCGGAGTTCGGTGCAGTTATAATACTGGCGTATCATCCTGTTACGGCACCTGTTCTGATCTTTGAAAGATTTCAGAACTATGGACTAAAATATGCACTTCCAGTAACAGTAATTATGATCCTGATAAGCCTGATGATCTTCACAATAATTAGAATATATGAGGCGAGGAAGTAAAATGGAGATCCGCCTGAACAATGTAAACAAAAAACTGGGGGATTTTCATCTTAAAAATCTTAATATTACTATAAGTGAGGGGGAATATTTTGTGTTATTGGGGCCCAGCGGTTCAGGAAAGACTAAAACAATTGAATTGATCGCGGGATTATTGAATCCGGACAGCGGCTCAATATCCGGAGTTGAGGGGAAGCAGACAGGATTGATCTATCAGGACTATATGCTTTTCCCCCATTTGAACGTTTATGAGAACATTGCTTACGGACTCCGGTTCAGGGATCTAAGGAAGGATGAGATCAGGAAGAAAGTGGAGAATGTTTCAGAGGAATTCGGGATATCACATCTTTTACACAAAAAAATTGAGATGTTATCCGGGGGTGAAAAACAGAGGACGGCTATTGCCAGGGCAACTATACTTTCACCTGATATATATATCTTTGATGAACCCACTTCAGCTCTGGACAGGACTCTTAAAGAGATGACACGTTCCCTATTCAGAAAATTTCATAAAAGGACCGGAAAAACATTTATCCATGTTACTCACGATTTTGAAGAGGCTATATCACTGGCAGATAAGATCGGGATAATTTTTAATGGTGAGATAGTCCAGACCGGGACCCCGGATGAGATTTTTAAATGTCCGGCATCAAAGACCGTTGCAGATTTCCTGGGATTTAAAAATGTTATCAAAGGGGAAGTGAAAAATGGTATTTTCAATTCTGACGGTGTAAATATAGCAGTTAACGGAGAGGACTCTTCGCTCACATATATAGCTGTCCGTTCAGATGATATATTGTTGTCAGAAAAAGAGATCGAATCATCGGCAAGGAATTCATTCATTGGGGAAGTTACAGATATTTATAAAAGGTCCTCGGGAGTTGAAGTAATTGTTGATGTCGGGCTTCCGTTCATTGTGGAAATAACAAGAAAATCTTTTGATGATATGAGTATTAAAGAGGGGAGCCGCCTCTGGGTCACATTCAAAGTATCATCGGTTAGAGTTTTTTCCCATGATACTGATATACATGATGGAGATAGATAAATGAAAAAAGAAGAAAAGATGATATTGAGGGAAGATGCGCATAAAATCATGAGTCAATATGGGACCCCGACCCGAATTGAAGAGGTCTCTCTGGAAGAATCACTGGGAAGGGTGCTGGGGGAAGATGTTTTCTCTGATTTGGAGATGCCTCCATTTGATAAATCAGCAATGGATGGTTATGCAGTTAATTCTAATGACCGATCTGAGAAATATGAAATAGTAGAGACTATTCCCGCCGGGAAATTTCCGGAGAAGGCGATTATTCCCGGTCAATGCTCAAAGATCATGACAGGAGCCCCCCTCCCTGATGGAGCTGACAGGGTTATAAAAGTGGAAGTTACCGAAGAAGATAATGGATATATGTATCTGACAGGAGAGGATAAAGTATTTAATGTCTGTTTTCGTGGAGAGGATATAAGAATAGGTGATAAGATCCTGGGGAAAGGTAAAATGATGAGATCTCAGGAAATTGGTGCAGCCGCTTCTCTCGGCTATAATAAAGTAAAAGTACACAAGCAGGTGAAGGCTGGACTGATCACAACAGGTTCGGAAATAATAGATCCGGGTGAAGTTTTAAGGCCCGGTCAGATTTATAATAGCAATGGATACTCATTATCTGCACAACTGATCAATACCGGAGCAGAATTTGCAGGAAGAAAAATAGTGAGTGATGACAGATCTCTTTTAAAGGATTTTTTTGAAAAAATGATCGACTCAGTAGACCTAACATTGATCTCAGGCGGAGTATCTATGGGTGAGTTTGATTTTGTCCCTGAGCTACTTGAAGAACTCGGAGTTATTGTCCATTTCAACAAAGTTGCGATCCAACCGGGGAAACCAACACTTTTTGGTACAAAAGGGGATAAGATCATATTCGGACTGCCGGGAAACCCTGTCTCCACTTTTGTGATCTTTGAAGTATTGGTTAAACCGGTATTAATGAGAATGGCTGGGAGTATATTCTCACCTGTAATACTAAAGGGGAGAATGCAGAAAGGATTCAAAAGAAGGAAGGTGGAGAGAGATCTCTTCATACCGGTTAATTATGAGAATGGCATAGTTAAACTGATCGAATATCATGGTTCCGCCCATTTTGTCTCTTTGTCAAAATCCAATGGATTATTGAAGATCCCAAGAGGCGTAAGTGAAATACCTGAGGACGAGATAGTAGATGTTAGACAAATTTAACAGAGAGATAAACTATCTCAGGATATCGGTTACGGACAGGTGTAATCTCAGGTGTTCATATTGCATGCCTGCTGAGGGGATACAAAAAAAACCCCATATGGATATTATCTCTTACGAAGATATTATAAGAGTAGTTAGTGCAGCTGTAGTTATCGGGATAGCTAAGATCCGGCTTACAGGAGGAGAGCCTCTTGTAAGGAAAGATATCATTGAACTTGTGAAAGGGATCAAATCTGTTGAGGGTGTGAAAGAACTTGTAATGACGACAAACGGAGTATTACTTGAAAAAATGGCTGTGGATCTGAAGAAGGCAGGTTTAGACCGGATAAATATATCACTCGACACACTTGACCCAAAGAAGTATAAGCAATTGGTTAGAATTGGGGAGATCGGGGAGGTTTTAAAAGGAATTGATAAAATTATCGATTCAGGATTTGAAAACACAAAGATCAACATGGTTCTCATCCCGGGGTTTAATGAAGATGAAGTCGAAAATATAAAAACATTCTGTGAAGATAAGGGATTATCATTGCAGAGGATAAATCACTATTCACTGCATGACATCAATAGTATTGACAGGAAATATAAGGCAGAACGGCCTTTGAAATGTTCTGTCTGCAATCGTATAAGGCTCACTTCGGATGGGAAATTAAAGCCTTGTCTTTTTTCTGACATTGAGATCCCTGTTGACAACTCTGATCTGGAAAAAAGTCTTATTGAGGCAGTTAGAAGTAAACCAAGGAGTGGAACTGCAAATAATTCAAGGGAAAATTGGGAGATCGGAGGTTAGTTAGATTGATTGTAATTGATTATAGCAATTAATTAAAATAAAATTAGTGAAGTATAGGAGTAAATATGGATCTGACACATTTGAATAGTAAAGGCGAGGCTGAGATGGTCGATATAAGTTCTAAGAAAGTAGTTCACCGAGAGGCGAAAGCATCAGGGAAAATATTTCTTGCAGCAGGCACTTTGGAGCTGATTAAAGAGGATCTTATAAACAAGGGAGATGTCTTGTCAGTATCCAGGGTGGCAGGAATTATGGGAGCAAAAGCAACTTCTTCACTGATACCACTCTGTCATAATATCACTATCAATAAAATAGATGTTGAATTTGAGATAGAAAGTGATGGAATATTGATCAAATCGACGGCTGTCTGCGACGGCAGGACTGGTATTGAGATGGAGGCGTTGACAGCTGTTTCAATTTCGGCCCTGACCATCTATGATATGTGCAAAGCTGTAGACAAAAATATGATTGTATCTGAGATAAAATTAAAGGAGAAAACTAAAAGTGAACTTTAGTATTGAATCAGTTAATGTTTCAAGTGAGAAAGGGGTGCAAAAACGTCCATTGAAGATCGCAACGCTTGTTGCGGACCACGGGATCGAAGGAGATGCTCATGCCGGCAAATGGCATAGGCAGGTCTCTTTTCTTGCGCTGGAATCTATTAATAAAATGAGAGATAGAGCGGGAGATCTGGAGATAAAAAATGGAGATTTTGGTGAAAATATTATAACAAGAGGAATAGACTGGAGGAAAGTTCAGGTCGGTGGGAAGATCTCTATAAGTGATGTCTTGCTTGAGGTTACCCAGATCGGTAAAGAGTGTCATTCCGGATGTGCTATTCTAGACGCAGTAGGGGAATGTATCATGCCTACAGAAGGTGTTTTTGCAAAAGTTATAAAAGGGGGAATTGTAAGTGCTGAAGATAGCGGTCATTACGGCTTCGGATAGAGCATATTCCGGTGAGTATGAGGACATGTCCGGTCCGAAGATAAAAGAGATCATCGAGAAAAGTGGGATCAATTCAATCGTGAGTGTGACTGTGGTTCCTGATGAAAAAGATTTATTGAAAAAAGAGATAGAGTGGAATCTTGATAAGGATTATATAATTACAACAGGAGGCACAGGGTTATCTAAAAGAGACATAACTCCAGAAGTGACCAGATCTTTGTGTGATGTCGAATTGCCGGGAATAGCTGAAATGCTCAGGACAGAATCTTATAAAGAGACAAAATTTTCGGTTTTTTCCAGAGGCACTGCCGGTATAATAAAAAAGACGATAATAATCAATTTCCCGGGTTCGGTAAAAGCTGTAACTTTGTGTACTGAACTCATAATTCCTGTTCTTGAACATGGAATAAGTATGCTTCATGGTGGGAAGCATTAAAGATTTACTCAAAATCAATCTTTACTTAATCTTTAAATTACTATAAAATATATTAAAATGCAGCAAAGAATATTAGTCGCAGATGTTGATACAACCTTTTTAAAAGAGTTGAAAACATTTTGTAATCCGACAAGAATAAAAATAGATCACCATTCAAAAGGGGAAGAGCTTTTAACTCTGATCGGTATCGAAGATCCCAAACTTGTGTTTCTCAGTCTTGATCTTCATGATGTCAATGATTTTATGATTTTTGATATTCTCAAAAGATGTAATGATCCGGGCTCACCTTTGATATATATCCTCTATTCTGAAAATTCAGAAGATGTTCTTGCTTCAGTAAGGAAATTAAAATTTACAGCTGAAGGCTATTTGAAAAAGCCTGTAAGTAAATCGGACCTGACCGGGATAATCAAGAAGAATCTGGATCCGGATTCATATCTAATCCCTTCTGATATGATCACTATGAAGGATATTCTTAATGATGATGATATCCTCGACCTGAGTTCGGAAGAAGATGAAGACGAGAATGGCACTGAAATACTTGGAGAGGATATTTTTATTGAGATCAAGCCTGATGATGCCAATGAAGGCTCTGATGCCGGTACTAATACTGAGATCAAGCAAATACTTGTTGATCCAGTTGAAAGCATTCCTAATCTTTCAGAACCGACCGTATTTGGCGATTCGCCATTTCAGGTTAATGATCAGAACGATCTCGAGTTGATCAGCACTGATTTTAAGGAAGAGATGAAGTTAAGGGAACAGGAATTTGAAAAAGAGAAGAAGGCTCTTATGGAAGAAGTAGGCAGGATCAAAGAGCGTGAATCAATGTCTGATGTGGAGAAGAAGAAACTTTTAAGAGATATAGAGACATCAGAGGTCAAATTAAAGGAACTTGATTCTGAGAAGGCCCAATTCGGAAAAAAACTGGAAACACTCTCCTCAGATTATGAAAAAAGGATAGAAGAACTCCACAACAAATATAAAAATAAAATGAAAAAATTTGAAGATATGCTGAAACAGTCCCTTACGGAAATTGAAGAAGATTAGTTATATGAAATTTACAGAATTCAAGTTTACAGATAAAGTGTTGAAGGGGATTGAAAATGCCGGATATGAAGATTGTACTCCTGTTCAGGAAAAGACCTTTCAGATATCTCTTGATGGGAAGGATATTTATGTGCAGTCTCAGACAGGGACGGGAAAGACTGCTGCCTTTGTTCTTACAATTCTGAATAATTTTGAAGATAACAGATTTGAATTTAATAAGTGTGCACTGATCATAGCTCCAACAAGAGAACTTGCTGTACAGATCGAAAAGGAGACAAAATTACTAAGTTCTGCACATGATCTTACGATAGGATGTTTTTATGGTGGCGTAGGCTACAAACTTCAGGAAGACCTGCTGAAAAAAGGAGTAGATATAATAATCGGTACTCCGGGAAGATTGCTTGATTTTCAGAATCAGGGAAAATTGAATTTAAAGGAAATTGGTTATTTTGTTATAGATGAAGCTGACAGGCTATTTGATATGGGGTTTTTCCCTGATATCAGACGAATGGCAAGAAAGATGTCCCCTTATAACAAAAGACAGACAATGCTGTTCTCTGCCACATTGAATATAAATGTAAAACAGATGGCCTGGGAATATATGAACAATCCTGAAAGTATTGAGATCTCCTCTGAAAATATTACAGTAGATAATATTGATCAGAAGTTGTATCATGTCGGGAAAAAAGAGAAGATCAATCTTCTTATGGGGATTCTGAACAATGAATTACCCAGAAATGCCCTGATCTTTACAAATACAAAACACCAGGCTGTAAGAATTCATAAGTATCTTGTGAATAACGGGAAAAAATGCCAATATCTGATTGGTGATCTGCCGCAAAATAAGAGGCTCGCAACAATAAATGATTTCAAAACAGGGAAGACAAATCTACTCGTTGCTACTGATGTGGCTGCAAGAGGACTGCACGTTGATGACCTGGAACTTGTTGTCAATTATGACCTTCCGGGAGATAGTGAAAATTATGTTCACAGGATCGGAAGAACTGCCAGAGCAGGAAAGAGTGGAAAGGCGGTCGCACTGGCCTGTGAGGAGTATATTTATAACCTTGAAGCTATTGAAGAGTTCATCGGAATGAGGATCCCTGTAGGATATGCAGATGATGCACTTTATGAAAAGATCGAGAATATTCCAACCTCAATGCCAGTTCGAAGGAAGCATATTTCAAAAGGGGGGAGGAAAACTTCATCCTATAGCTCCATGAAAAGCAGACCGGCAGTAAAGAGAGAATCAACGGGAAGTTCAGATAAGAGCAAAAAAGAAAATTATAAAAAGCATGATCACAAAGGGAAGAAGATTGTTACACCTCGTTCTGAATCTCCTAAGAAGAAATACAATGAAGCAAAAAGATCAAAAGGGCCTATTAGCGAAAAAGAAAGGCTCGAATATTACAAGAAAAAATATGGTGAAAATTTTAAGATCAACAATGCTCCCCCTTTGAAGAAAAAAAAGAGATCGTTTGTAAAAAAAGTTTTATCAATTCTTAAAAAATAGTAATTATGAAAATTCTCGCCTTAAAAGGGAGTTCAAGAGAGAAGAGCAACTCTTCAATAATGCTTGACAGGTTTCTTGAAGGATGCAAAAGTTCAGGAGCGGAGATAAAATCCCTTAAATCCCAAAATCTGGACATTAAACCATGTGCAGGATGTCTTAGATGTAATTTGATCAAAAGGTGTTCATTAAGAGGAGATGGTTGGGGACAACTCAGCAATGATATTCTTGATGCAGATATTGTCGCAATTTCTTCTCCGGTTTACTTTTTCAACTTCCCATCGGAATTGAAAAGGATAATAGATCGTTTCAGATCTTTTATCCATGTAAGGATTACTGAGGATGGATTAATACATACTCCCTGGGTCAAATGGAGGAAGAAGTTTGTGGTTCTCCTGTCGATGGGTTCCCCCGATGAAAATGAGGGGGCGGGTATAATTAATATTATGAAATTTATTGTTAAGGAACTCGGTGAGAATAATGAACTACATATATTTAACGGTACGAGGTTGGCTGTCCGGGGTCAGATCGGATTTAGTCCTGACGAACTGATAAACCTGTATGAAAAACTAAAAATTCCTGTTGAACTGGCCAAATCTGATCATTCCGGGAACATTGAGTTGTTATCAAAAATATATTCGCTGGGGACTGAATTAGGAGCGGAAAAGAAATGAGATCCGGACTAAAGCCTGTTGCATTAACTATCGCAGGTTTTGATCCTGGCAGCGGTGCAGGAATTTCTGCAGACATTAAAACTTTCAGAGAGATAGGTGTTTATGGTATAGGTGTAATTTCCTGCATAACTTCTCAGCATCATACTTCTTTTCATAATGTATCAGAAGTAGACAAGGAAGTTTTCAGAGATCAACTCCTCAGTGTTTCGGAGGGGTACCGTATAAAAGCAGTAAAGACCGGTCTGCTTACTAAGAGGACCGCGGAAATAACAGGGGACTGGAAGAGAAGAAATAGTGATATCCAAATGGTTGTTGATCCGGTATTCAGTGCTACTTCAGGAAAAGACTTTTTTAAACGCAAAGATGCAGATTTTTTTAAAGAAACCTTGTTACAATATGCAGATCTGATCACACCTAATCTGAATGAAGCTGCTATTCTTTCAGGTATCAATACGAATTCAATAGAGGGGATGATGGAAGCAGGAATATCACTAAGAAATGAACTAAACATTTCGGTGCTTATTAAAGGAGGCCACCTTAAAGGAGATGCAACTGATATCCTTTTTACAAAGAATGAAGAGATGATTTTAAAGGATAAAAGGATAGAAGGGGTCAATACTCACGGGTCAGGATGTATACTATCATCAGCAGTCACAGCTTATATTGCGATGGGAGAGGATCTGAATACGGCAGTTTCAAAGGGAAAGATTTTTCTGACAGGACTTCTTAAAAACTCAATTGAATTGGAAGGGGTAGGACTTCTGATCGAGCCATAAGGAATAATTGGAGATTAAAATGGCAGAACTAAATGAACTTGAATGTTTTCTTAACGAAACTTATAATTTTGAAAGTTTTGATGACTATTGTGTTAACGGATTGGTGGTTGAAGGGAAAAACGAAGTAAAAAAGGTAGGTTTCGGAGTTTCATTTAACGATCTTTTTCTTGAGCGTTCCATCAATTCCGGATGTGATGCTGTATTGGTTCATCACGGGATTTTTCAGAAAAGGTTCTTTACATTAAAAGGAATTGAGAAGAACAAAATAAAGAAATTATTGAATAATGATATATCTTTATTCGGGATACATCTTCCGATGGATGCTCATCCTGAGATCGGACACAATGCACTGCTTATGAAAAGTATTGGAGCAGAGATCACTGAACCACTGAAGTGGGGATTTTTCGGGAAGAACAAAGAGGGAAAATCCATTAAAAACATTATTGATATATTACACAAATTCTTACATCCTGAGGATTTTACTTTGAATACACCGGAAACAGGGGAGGTTCCGGATGGCCTTAATGAATTCAATTTAAAATACAGATCGGGATTTATGTTGCTTGAGAACGGGCTTGATATTCCAGAAAATATCTTTATGGCAAGCGGAGGATCGACCGATCTCTATGAAGAAGCTGTATCCATGGGAGCGGATACATTCATTTGTGGTGAGATCAAAGAGCAAATTCCTGCAATATCTCTGGAGACCGAAACTAATTTTATCAATCTTGGCCATTATTACTCGGAAAAGCCGGGGATTATAGCTCTTATGAATCTGGTCAGAGAAAAGTTCAAAGTAGAAACAGAATTCATCGAAATACCCAATTTAATTTAAATATTTGGGGACGGTCGTTTAATTCTTTAATTTATTTGAATCTTTTTTTTGATGAAGAATATAGATGCCCAAGTGAATTGAATTTAAGGTCTCTAAAAATATCAAATTCAAAAATTTCTTTATATTTTAGTCCTGTATTATCTCTTAAATATACAAGAAGCTCACCTCTCTCTCTTTTGCCTTTGTAGGTTGTGACATCAATATTTTCAATTTTTTTCCCAATTTTTTTTTCAAATTCGTAAATAACCTTCTCTATTGGCTCAAAATATTTATCAGTTATTCGCTTATTTAAGTTTAATTTTATTTCTGATCGACGGTCATAACTATTTTCAGCTTTTAGTGCAAATTTTTCTGAGCCCATTATTCGACCAAATCTTGAGTTTTTTTCAGAAAGTTTTTCCGAGTAGACATTTTTAAGTAAAGAAGTAAAATTTCTTTTAGTTCCGAAAAGTTCTGAAACAAAATGTGCTTCAACAAAACTTGAATTTTGTTCCTTAAAGTATGCATTTACGCTTGACCATTTATATTTAAAGGGATCATCAATAATCATCTTTCTAACAGGATTTTGCAAAGCATATACAATTGCAGTCAATAAGTAAGATTCATTTTCGATTAGTGTAGATTTAAATCTATCTTGAAACACATATCCTTTTCCTCCAATGATTTTTCGGTATAGAATTCCATATTTTGAATTCACAGTTTTCATGAATTCTGATAATTTCATTGAGTTATTTTCAAGAACAAGATGAAAATGGTTGTCCATAATACAGTATGCAAATATCCTGATTTTATATAAACTACTTTGCTCTCTAAGAATATCAATATAAAGATTTTTAAATTTAGGTTTTTTGAAAATCGACTTCCCTTCAACTCCTCTGTTCATAATATGATGGTAGGCTCCTGCCCATGTAAGTCTTGCATGTCTCATGAAATTATATTAACATAATAATTTAAAGAATTAAACGACCGTCCCCTTACGTTGTTGGCTCGTTGGAAATGTATTAGTAATTTATTTGCTGTTAAATTTAAATTTTTTCAGTTAATATATGCTGTTGATCCAAAAAGGAGGAATAATACTCATGAAATTCAAATCTCTCTTCATTGTAACCTTATTACTATTTTCGCTTATGCTATCCGGGAGCAGTTCGATCAAAACACCGGAAGAATTCTTTGGTTTTAAGCCCGGAACTGACAGGATGCTGTTTGATTACGGGCAATTGATAAAATACTTTAAACTTCTTGACAAATCTTCAACAAAAATAAAACTTGAAAAGATCGGTACATCACCCATGGGGAAACCGATATACATTGCATTTATATCTTCTGAAAAGAACATTAATAATCTGGAAAAAATAAAAGTTGTTAATAGAAAACTGGCAATTGACCCGGGGATCCCTGCTGAAGAGTTAGATAAGATAATTAAGGATACCCCAGTCTCATTCCTTGAAACACTATCCATGCATTCAGGTGAGGTCGGACCGTCACAGTCGGCTCCTTTAATTGCATATGATCTTATAACGACAGAGGACAAGGATAAAAATAAATGGCTGGATGATGTTGTAATGTTAATGGTCCCGAATCATAACCCTGACGGAATGGATATGGTTGTTCATCATTATTGGAAATATAAGGGCAAAAAATATGAGGGGAGTTATCTCCCGGGTGTTTACCATAAGTATATTGGACACGATAATAACAGAGATTTCGTAACTCTTACTCAATCTGATACAAAAGCAATTGCAGGTATTTATAATCTTGAATGGTTTCCCCAGGTGATGGTGGAAAAACATCAAATGGGGTCAAACACATCCAGATATTTTGTCCCTCCCAACCATGATCCGATCGCTGAGAATATTGATGCCGGAATATGGAATTGGACAGGGATCTTTGGTGCGAATATGATCAAGGATATGACAAAGGACGGGCTTGCCGGAGTTTCCCAGCATTATCTTTTTGATGATTACTGGCCCGGATCCACTGAAACCTGTATATGGAAAAATGTGATTGGCTTTCTGACAGAAGCTGCAAGTGTAAAGTATGCAACACCCATCTATATTGAACAGAATGAGTTGAGGGGATACGGGAAGGGTTTATCTGAATATGAAAAAAGTATAAATATGCCTCTCCCCTGGGACGGAGGCTGGTGGCGACTCGGTGATATAGTGAAGTATGAGATAAGTTCCACATATTCCATACTTAAGACAGCTTCAAATCACAGGGCTGATATTCTCAGATACAGAAATGAAATATGCAGAAAGGAAGTGGAAAGAGGGAGTATATCGGCTCCATATTATTATGTACTTCCCATAATTCAGCATGATCAGAGTGAGATGGTATCACTGGTCAATCTATTACACGAACATGGAGTTGATACATATCATCTTAAAAATGATGTTATTTTCAGCGGGAGAAAATTCAACAAAGGTGATGTAGTAGTACCCCTTTCTCAGTCATTTCGGCCTTTTATTAAGGAGGTGATGGAGTCGCAGAAATATCCTGTGAGACATTACACTCCAGGCGGGAAAATAATTAAGCCTTACGATATTACAAGCTGGTCTCTTCCATTGCATAAAGGTGTGAGGAGCTTTATGATAGATAAACCTTCAAGTGAGATCTCTTCAAGTTTGATAAAAAACAGTCCTGATTTTACAATACATTTATCTCCATCTGATAAATACACCCATATGATTTTTTCTGTCACAAACAATGAAAGTTTTAAAGTTGCATTCAGTGCCAAAAGTTCGGGTATAAAAGTTGAAAGGCTGAAAAGTGATATGAAGATCGGTGCGGAATTTTATGGAAAAGGGAGTTTTGTGATAAAGAATAATGGTAACTCCAAACTGAAGAAAATAATATCTGATTTAAGTGTATCTCCCGGATATGTAAAAATCAGTAAAAAGCTCAACACTTCGGAATTTTTGATCCCGAGGATCGGCCTTGTTGAAACATGGTTTCATGATATGGATACAGGATGGACAAGATTTGTTCTTGATTCGTATTCAATCCCCTTTACTGTAATAAGACCTTCAGATATTCAAGGGTTGAACCTTTCCGGGAAATTTGATGTTTTAATATTTCCGGATGCCCGCCCTTCAGTTTTACTGAAAGGTAAATACAAATCAGGTTCAGATTATTTTTCACCTAGTTATCCGCCTGAATATGCTAAAGGGATGGGTTCTAAAGGGTTGAAAAAAGTGATCGAGTTTATAGATAAAGGTGGAAATGTTATTTCCTGGGGTGCCTCGACCGGACTATTCATGGGAGAACATGAAATAAAGAATTCATCCGGAATAACTGAATCTTTTTCATTTCCCGTCAGTGATATATCAGGAATAGCAAAAAAAAATGGTCTTTATTGTCCCGGATCATTTGTGAAAATAGATCTCAGGAAGGATCATCCCCTGACAATCGGTATGGGTGACAGCTGCGGGATCTTTTTCAGAGGAACGGCACTTTTCAAAACCAGTATCCCAAATTTTGACAGAGACAGGAGAGTGATAGGGAAATTTCCTAAGGATAAGATATTGTTAAGTGGCTATTGTGAAAACGAAAAAACATTAGAGAACAAAAGTGTATTTGTCTGGCTGAAAAAGAATAAAGGCCAGTTAGTACTAATGGGTTTTAATCCTCAGTTCAGGGCTTCTACCGGCGGCACATATAAATTACTATTCAATTCGATCCTTCTTGAAAAATTAAAATAGTTATACGGGAGACATTGATCAGATGATTATCTCCTGGATTACATTTCTTTTATATGCAGGTATAACTCTCCTTCTCGGGAGGTATGCCGCCAGAAAGACGGGGGATGGTGAGGATTTCTGGACTGCGGGCAGGAATCTGTCTCCTTTATCTGTCGGATTATCATTGTCTGCTGGATTTATGTCGATATCATGGTCTTGTGTATATGCTGTCCAGCTTTTTTACTGGTATGGTGCAGGAGCATTATGGCTTGTTACCATTCCCTGGGTCCTGGCCCTTACCGGTATCTATTTCCTGTCAAAAAAATATCATGGACTTTCCTCTTTCAGTCAACCCGAGATGATCGAGAACAGGTTCGGGAAAAAAGTTAAAAAAGTTGTAGCATTTGCCCTTGCTTTTGTTTTTCTTGTATGGGGTGGAGCGGAAATATATGTTGCTGCAGTTCTCCTGGCACCCGATCTTCAGATAAGTGTTGATCTTGTAATTATCATTATCAGTATTTTTATTGCTTTTTATACAGTTTCGGGAGGATTCCGTGCTGTTGTATTGACCGATAAACTCCAGTTCGCTATTGTGGCGGTCTATATATTCACAATCGGATTTCTCGCTTATAAGGGATTAAAAATAAATAGTATTAATATTTTTGAAATGCCTGCCTCGGGTGTTAAATCCGGGGTTCCCTGGAGGGATATATTCTCTCCCGGTATTGCTTTGATATCTCTTACCCTTATTGCATATCTCCCGGGATGGTTGTTTGAGACAGACCTGTGGCTGAGGATCCAGGCAGCAAAGGATAGTGGATCTGCAAAGAGGGGGGTCCTGATAGCAGGAGTGAACAGTATTATATTTGTGGGAGTACTTCCTCTTTTTATCGGTATATCTGCATTATATTTATTTCCCGCAGAAAACGGATCTTTCCCTGCCATCGTCGGTAATGAAGGTGATGCCATTTTCTCAGCTCTGTTACTGAAATATGCACCTGAATGGGTAAGGCTATTCTCATCGCTTGGGCTTGTTGCAGCGGCAATGTCAACAATTGATACATGTATTAATGTTATGGCCTTAAGTATTGGATATGATATTGCAGAGATAAAATCCAGAAAGGATCCTAAAAAATCTTCAAGAATATTTACTTTGGTATCAGTATTTTTAACTGCGATCTTTGCACTATTTATCACTTCTTTATGGGATATTTTCTACCTTTCATCAGGTATCCTCACAACTGCGGTTGCATTACCGGTTGCATCGGTTTTTATAAAACGGATAAAGGCCCGCCCTCTGCTCTGGTCATCCGTTGCAGGTTTTGCCGGGACAGTTTTCTTCTATTTCATGGAAAAATCAACTTATTTCAGAAGTGTAGAACCTGACTTTTTAAGTGAATCCGGTGTAGGATTTATACTTTATGGAATTGCTGCAGCAATTATTGGATATTCAATCGGATTTATAACAAAACCGGGTCGGATTGATCAATAGATAAACTAAATATAATTTATTGAAAAAATAAATTATAATTATTGTAATTAATACATATCTGATTTAAAATCAATACAGAGATGGGAAATCAGGAAAAAAATCATATTAAATTTTCTTTAAACTTGACTCTATTTAATTTTGCATTTCAATTTCGTGTTCAGAAAATTACTAATATATAAGGAGAT
>DBOL01000105.1 GCA_002299555.1 Candidatus Aminicenantes bacterium UBA647 | reverse complement strand
GCTTCGGGATTGGCCGGACTTCCGCTAGGCTTATTTCTGATGTTCAGGGTTTCCGGATTGCAGCAATCTTCAGTTAAACAATTGATAGGTTTTCTCATAATTCTTATGCTTATTGTAAGATGGTCAAAGTTAATAAAATCAGTGATCAATGTAAAAGCTATGTGGACATATCTTGCAGGCTTCCTTTCCGGAATACTTAACGGGTTTGCAAATATTGGTGGCCCTCCTGTTGTCTTATGGGTTCTGGCTCAGAATTGGGAGAACAGAAAAATGAGAGCGACAATTATATCATTTTCGTTATTTTTTGTCCCTTTTCAGATCATAATTATGATGATCATTTTCGGGAGCTCACTATATGTCCCACTACTTTATTCAATGATTTTGTCACCCTCAGTGTTGATCGGATCATGGATCGGGCTGAAATTCGGTGACAAATTTTCCAGGAAAGTTCTGGAAAAATATATGGAACTTCTCCTGCTTCTAATAGCCCTTGTCTCAATATTAAGGCCTTTCTTTAAGTAGAGAAGATTATTTGTAGAGGCAGAGATATGTTACAGGCTCTTTAATAAAAACGATAAACTCAACATCTTTTTCAACCTGGAATGAGTCCCCTTTTTTATAGGTTTTTTTCACACCACCCGGAAGAATTGCGTCCATTTCACCGAATACAATTTCCATTATCTCTACTGTATCGGTCCCGAACTTGTATTCTCCCTCTTCCATTATTCCTACGGTAAATCTCTCATCTTTTAATGAACTTCCCAAACTTTTGATCTTCCCGTCATAGTATTCATTTACTTTTATCATTTGTTTCTCCAGAATATTATTTTAAAATTGCTCCAACAGGTGTTTCCTGTGGAATCTCCGGTATATATGGTCTGCCATCTTTATCAGATGCAGCAAGGATCATCCCCTGAGACAAAACCCCTCTGAGCTTTACCGGTTTCAGGTTCTTTATGATTATTATCTTTTTCCCAATCAGATCTGAAGGTGAATAATGGAGCGCGATTCCTGCAACAAGTGTTCTCGTGTCACTACCGGTATCAACTTCAAGTTTAAGTAGCTTGTCAGCATTCTCAATCTTTTCCGCGTTCCTGACAATAGACACGACCATCTCTACTTTTTTAAAATCATCAAAAGTTATTAATCCTTCTTCCATTTCGACCTTCTCTTTTTTTTCAGTACCCCTTTTCTCTTTGTTATCCTCAACTTCTTCTGATTTCAGGAAATCCTTAAGGTCTACTCTCGGAAACAATGGGCCGGCTTCATTTATAGTGAAGTTGTCACTGGTATCTTTCCATCCGAAGCCAACGGTTTTATTATTGAGTATTTCTGCCACATTCTCTGATGTTTCCGGTATAACCGGAGAAAGAATTGAATTAATGCTCAGGATTGCTCTTACCAGTGTCAGTAGTACGCCTTCCAACTCATCTTTTTTTGATTCATCGGAAGAGAGAGCCCATGGTTGTTTCTCAACTATATACTTATTCAATTTCCCGATATATTCAAATATTTTTTCTATTCCCCGATTAAATTTATAGTCATCAAAAAACCCTATAACGACTTTTTCCAATTCATTATAACTATCTTCTATTTCTTTCTCTTTTGCTCCAATGAGTGCATTTCCCGTGAATTTATTCTTAAGGTATTTACCGATCATTCCTCCTGTTCTGGAGATGAGGTTTCCCCAGTCATTTGAAAGATCAGTATTGACCCGGTTGATAAAACCCTGATGTGAAAAGTTTCCGTCAGAACCTATTGGCGCTTCTCTCATAAGGAAATATCTGATCGCATCTGAATTAAAATGTTCAAAAAGTATATTTGGATCAAGGACATTCCCAATAGATTTTGACATCTTTTTTTCATCTTTAAGCCACCATCCATGAATTAATTCTTTCTTTGGAAGTGGTAATTCTGCAGACATAAGAAATGCAGGCCAGTATACTGCATGAAACTTAAGGATATCTTTTGCCATTACATGGAGATCGGCCGGCCACATTTTATTGAAATTCTCATTCTCTTCGAGATAATTTATACCGGTTATGTAATTTGTAAGTGCATCAAACCATACATAAATAGTCTGATCCTCATCCTCAGGGACAGGAATTCCCCATGAAACTGTAGATCTTGTAATGCTAAGGTCTCTTAAGCCCATTGTAACAAAAGATCTGACCTCATTCATTCTTGATTTAGGCTGTATGAAATCCGGATTCTCATCATAAAATTTAAGAAGTTTTTCCTGATATGCAGATAATTTGAAGAAATAACATTTTTCTACTACTTTCTCTGTCTCTTTTTCACAATCAGGACAAATTTTGTTTTTGGAAGGAGTGTCTTTTGCAGTATCAGAAACAAAACTTTCACATGAAACGCAATAATGTCCTTTGTAGTCACCCGAGTAAATGTCTCCATTTTTCTGAACTTTTCTGAAGATCTTTTTTACTCCCTCGATGTGATATTCATCTGTTGTCCTTATGAATTTATCATAATCAATGTTCAATTTTTTCCATAGTTCTTTGAATCTTACGACAACACTATCAGCAAGTTCCTTCGGCGTAATCCCTTTTTTAATAGCATTTTTTTCAATTTTCTGACCATGTTCATCAGTTCCTGTCAGGAAGAACACTTCATATCCTCTCATGGTTTTGTATCTTTTTATTACATCTGCCATTACGGTCGTATATGCATGCCCGAGGTGGGGAATATCATTTACATAATATATTGGAGTAGTAAGAAAGAATTTCTTTTTCTCAACAGAATCAACTTTTTCAATGGCCATTTATGCTCCTTCAGTCAGCGATTATATCATACTTCTTTTTCACTGCGATAAGAAGTGAAGAGAATATTAAGGCCTATTATGAAAAATTCAGTATATGTTTTTCGGCAGGACGAAGGATCTGAAAAGATTGAGGGCAAAATTGTCTGTCATACCGGCAATAAAATCGATGATCCTCCTGTCTGTGCTGTCATTTTCCGGGTATGAATTTATGTATACGGTAGGATCTTTTCTGATATATTCAAAAAGGGAGATCAGGATATGCCTGATCTTATTTCTCTCACCCTCAGACTCTTTCCGGAGGTAAACTTTCTCATATAAAAATTCTCTCAATAAGATGAGTTCCTTGTAAATTCCTTTTGACATAGTTATAAATTCGAGGTTTTTATCCCTGGTTCTATGGATAATATCTGTAACTATTGTATCGATCCTTCGCGCAAAATCTATTCCAAGATTATTCCTTACAGATTCAGGGATGGAAATATCAGTAAGAATTCCGGCTCTGATAGAGTCATCCAGGTCATGATTTACATATGCAATAATATCAGAGATCCTTACGATCTGCCCTTCAAGGGTTGAAGGGAGTTCTTTCCCGGCACCGGGAATTATTTCTCCAAGACCTTTGGAATGTTTTAATATACCTTCTTTTACCCGATTCGTGAGGTTAAGTCCGACACCGTCATATTCCAGTTTTTCTACTACTCTTAAGCTTTGTTCATAATGCCTGAACCCGTTTTCAATTAACTCTGAAAGTACCTTTTCTCCCATATGCCCGAATGGGGTGTGACCAAGATCATGTCCAAGTGCAATAGCTTCAGTAAGCTCTTCATTCAGATTCAGGGCTCTTGCAATTGTTCTTGAGATCTGACTGACCTCAAGTGTGTGAGTTAGTCTGGTTCTGAAATGGTCTCCTCCGGGGGAAATAAAAACCTGGGTTTTGTGTTTTAAACGTCTGAAAGATTTTGAATGTAGAATCCTGTCTCTGTCCCTCTGAAATTCTGTCCTTACCGGAGATGGGTCCTCTTTTTTTTTTCTTTTTGAATCTTTACTTCTTGCAGCTTTTTCGTGTAGCCTTTCTTCCCTTTCCAGAAGTTCATCATACACATTCATGTTTCCAATTTAACATTATGAATCTAAATCTGTCAACTGATCAAACTTGATCTGAACAATATTTACTTCTACCAGTGTTTACTCTTTATCATCGATTTTTTCAACTACAATTGTCATTTTCGTAACAAGTGCAGCAATTGCACCAACTGCAGCCAGTACCGGAGCCAAAGCTGCTCCAACAACGGAGAGAGTTAACGGGATCTCGACTATTGTTCGTCCTTCTTCATTTTTAATTATTATCCTTCTGATATTTCCCTGATGTATTAGTTCTTTTATTTTGTCTATGATCTCACCGCCGTTCAAACTGAACTCTTCATGTCCCGACTTATTCTTTTTCCCTTTTTTGGTTGTCATGTTTCCTCCTTGCAATTGTACGTTGTTAATGTTGAACTTGTTCCATTTTAGTACAAAAAAATCAAAAAGTTGTCTGGGTTATGTCCTTGACACTATATGGATTGAATATTAAACTAATGAACCTTAGGAGCAAAAATGTCTGAATCAAAAGGGAAGGACGAAACTAATGTAGTTTCATCAAATAGAGATGAATTTTCCAATATGATGAAAGAGTTCGAGTCAGAAGTAAATGAAATATCTGAAGGTGAAAAAATTGAAGCAACAATATTATCCAGAGAGGATGATCTGTTCTATCTCGATCTTGGTGGGGGATTTGAAGGCGAGATATTGTGTGATGAGTTCATTGATCCGGACAGCTTATTGAATGGAGATAAAGTAGATGTTTATGTTCAGAATAAAAAAGGTAGTTTTTATAAATGTTCTGCTTCAAGAAGTAAATTGACCGGAAATGATCCGGGAGATAAAGGTCTCAGATCGGATTCACTATTTCAGGAAGGTGATCGGATATCAGGGAAGATCTCCGGTGTAAATAAAGGCGGATTTGAGGTAGTAGTGGATGGCGAGAGGGGGTTCTGCCCATTTTCGCAGATAGAAGCTGACTATGGCGAGGAACCGGAAGTATTAATTAACAAGGCATACTCATTTAAAATTATCGAATATGATCCTGAAAGTGATAAGTTGGTACTTGGCAGGAGGGATATTATTGAAGAGGAAAAGAACCTGAACAAAGTGAAACTGCTTGGTTCATTGAATACTGATGCTGTGTATCAGGGAACAGTGAGTTCTGTAAAGAATTATGGCGCTTTTATTGATATCGGGGGTATAGAAGGATTACTTCACATATCAGAGATTTCAAATGAGAAAGTAGCTGATGCAAACGATGTGTATTCAGAAGGTGATGAAGTTGAAGTAAAGATAAAAGATATAGACCATGAAAAGCAGAAGATATCATTGTCAAGGAAAGATCTGCTTGAAGACCCGTGGGATGAATTTACAAAAAAATATTCTGTTGGTGATAAATTAGAAGCTGTTGTGTCTGCTTTAAAACCATATGGAGCTTTCGTTGACCTGTTGCCTGGGATCAGGGGACTCCTGCATGTGTCGAAACTGGGTGATGAGAAATTTCACAGACATGCAAAAGAGGTGTTTAAGGTAGGAGATAGAATTGAAGTGTGGGTAGAAAGTGTGAATGATATTGATAAAAAAATTGCACTCACCAGAGTAGAACCGGGAGAAGATCTGTCCGGTCAATTAGCAAAATTGAAGAGTGAATCTGACAGGGAAGAAAAAGCCTCTTCAGGAAATGCATTCGGTGACCTGCTTGATAGTGCTTTGTCAGATAAAAAATAGGAGGAGTCATGCTTCTTACAATTGATGTCGGAAATACTTCAACAGGAGTCGCGATATTTTCTGATGACAAGATAATATCTAAAAATAAATTGCTTACGCCTCAGGAGATCAGTGTCCTTTTTCTGAAGAGTCTTGTTAAAGAAGATTGCAGAAGTCAGATCAATGCTGTGTCAATTTCCTCCGTAGTTCCTTTGGTAGACGAATCGTTAAGAAGATCTGTGAAAAAGTTATTTGATGTTGAGCCTTATTTTACTGACTATACTACTGAAACTGGTATCAAACTTAAAATAGACAATCCGGCTGAAATGGGGGCTGACAGGATAGCAGATTATACCGGAGCTTTGTCTCTATTCGCTCCTCCATTCATTGTTGTTGATTCCGGGACAGCTATAACTTTTGATATAATAAACAGAGACAGTGAGTATATTGGCGGGTCGATCCTGCCAGGAGTTGAGTTATCAATAAAGAGTCTGGCTCAGAATACTGCGAAGCTTCAAATGATCAAGTTCGGGATCCCTGGATCAATTACAGGAACAAATACTGAAGATAGTATTAAAGCCGGGATATACTTTAATTATGTCGGCGGATTGTCATATATGATAAGGGAATATAAGAAAGATATCGGTGCTGAGGCAAAAGTAGTTGCAACAGGCGGTCTTATAAAATATTTCGAAGGGAAGATCCCGGAGATAGATACTTATGAGCCCGATCTTATATATCTCGGATTGAAAAAGATATATGAGGATATGAGAAGCAAATGAATTGTTTTTTTATTCTCCTATGAAACATTTTTCAGATGATCAGGATTACATATTCTTAATAATTGAATATCTTTTAGACAGACATAATATCAATTTTTTCATTACATCAAAAGATTTCGATATCCTTTACGGCTGGTGGGAGAAGAGGATCCCTCTTGATATGATAAGAAAGTCTATAGATAATGTATGTAAGAGGAGGGGATCCAGAGGGAAACCGGTAGATAGTTTCATGAATTTTTCATATGAGGTAAGAAAGAATCTTTCTTATAAGTTAGATCTGAATGTAAATGCCGGCTGGGCAGATAAGACTCCGAATCCGGATGAAAAGCAACTTAGATTCTTTGAAAACTTTCCTGAAGGTATTAAAGACCTTGAGGCTGAATTCCTGATGCTGAAAGATGCCTCTGAAGAGAACAGGACAGCGATGTTGAAAAACATTTATGAAAGGTTGATAAGCAAATTTAAGGATGATGATGAAATGAATGTTAAAACAATGATCTTTATGGGCAATTTGCCTCCACCAATGAACAAACCGGAAATTGTAATGAAATTCAAAATAAACTATCTAAACAGGAGATTCAATATCCCGGATTTTGAATAAGCCAAATGTCAAAGAAATCCCGACTTGATAATGAACTTGTCAATAGAGGTGAGTTTGCTTCTATTGATGATGCCGTCCCTTTTATTATGGCCGGAGAGGTTCTGGTCAACGGTAATATAGTTTATAAGAAAGATCATAAGGTATCAATCGATGATGAGATCACCATAAAAAAGAATTTTGAATATGTTTCCAGGGGTGCATATAAACTGAAAAAAGCGCTGGATGATTTCAACTTTTCAGTTAAAGGTAAAAATGTTGTTGATGTCGGGATCTCAAATGGAGGGTTTACTGATCTGATGCTTCAAAATGGAGCTGAAATGGTTCTCGGTATAGATGTGAATATTAATCAGGTTGATTACAAGTTGAGAAATGATAAAAGAGTTTCACTTCTGAAAAAAAATGCTCGGCATATTAATAAAGATGATATTAAATTTAACCCCGGACTTTTTACAATTGATGTCTCTTTTATTTCAGTAATTAAAATTCTGGAAGCTCTCAGGGTTTTTGGTGAAGTTGATATAATCTCTCTGATAAAACCTCAATTCGAAGTGAGTAAAAAGGATTCGAAAACGGGGGGAATAATAAAAAGTATTGACAAGAGGGTCGAGATACTTCTTGATGTAAAACATAAGGCAGAGGAATCAGGTTATTTTCTGATGGATTTCACTTCTTCAGGAATTCAGGGAAGAAAAGGGAATCGGGAATATTTTTTTTATATGAAATACGGGAAAAAGAGATCAATAGATGATAAAATCATCAAAAATGGAATTAAAATATAAAAAGATCGGGTTAATAACAAAACCTCATGAAGATGTAAAAAAATATCTCGAGGAAGCTGTGTCAGCAATCGAAGAGTTCGGAGCTACCTGTATTCTCGAAGAGATCGCAGCTGAAATGCTGGGGCGAAAAGAGAAGGTGAAAAGATCAGATGTGAGTTCTTTAAGTGACATGGTAATTCTTATTGGTGGAGATGGAACTTTTTTGTCGGTAGCAGAATCAGCGGTCAGGGCACAGGTTCCCATCGCAGGATTCAATCTTGGAACTCTGGGTTTTCTTACTGAATTAAATAAAGACAAAATTTATTCCTCGGTGAAAAGTCTTGTGAAAGGTGAATTCAGGATTTCTGAAAGGAAACTTCTTGAAGTCAATTTCAAGAATGAAATTTCTTTATCATTGAATGATGTTGTATTCAGTAAGGGAGATATAGCAAGGATTATAAAGCTCCGGCTTGATATTGATCAGGTTGAGGTGTCTGAGATCCGTGCAGACGGTCTGATCGTATCGACACCTACAGGATCTACGGCATATTCTCTCTCGGCTGGAGGCCCGATACTTGCTCCTGAAGTAAATGGAGTGGTTATCACACCGATATGTCCCCATTCTCTGACGTTCAGGCCTTTTGTTATCCCGGATTCTTCTGAGATCAAAGTTACTCTCTCTTCGGATTCAGACAATGTTGTTATTACGCTGGATGGCCAGAAAGTGATCCCTATGAGTTTCAATGATGAAGTAATGATTAAAACAGGAAAGAAGAAGTTGAAAATGGTCATATCAGATGAATTAAACTATTTCAGATTGTTGAGCGAAAAACTGAAATGGGGAATATAGCAGATGATCATAGTCTGGACAAAATTTTTCTTATTGCTTTCTTTAATTTATATATTCGGGTCCAGAGTAACAAAAAGTTCTGATATAATCGCTGAGAAGAAAGGATGGGGAAGGGCATTCATGGGAGTTTTTTTTATTTCCATGGTGACATCATTTCCTGAGTTGTTTACTGGTATATCAGCCGCTTCGATCGTGAAATCCCCGGAGATATCTCTCGGGCAGATTGTTGGGAGTTGCATCTTTAACGTTACAATAATCGCACTCGTTCAGATAATTTTCAGGAAAAACAGTTTATTCAGGCATAATTCAAAGAATGATCTTGTTCCTCTGC
>DBOL01000065.1 GCA_002299555.1 Candidatus Aminicenantes bacterium UBA647 | reverse complement strand
GTGTTATCCATAGAACTGATGAGAAAATAAAGCTGGAAAGGTATAAAAAACATGATATTGATGTTGTGATAGACCGAGTTAATCCAAAAGATATCTCCAGGATAACTGAGGCAATTGAGAGTGCCTTGAAACTTTCTGACGGGCTCATTCTGATATCAGATGAAAATGGAACAGATGCCATGTATTCGGCAAAGATGGCTTGTCCGGAATGTGACATATCATATGAGGAACTTCAGCCCAGAATGTTCTCTTTCAACAGTCCATTTGGAGCATGTGAGGTGTGTTCCGGCCTTGGGATAAAAATGGACTTTGATCCCGATCTGATAATTGCCGACAAGAATAAATCCATCGCGGACGGAGCCCTGACGATCTACAGGAATGCTATCGATGGCTGGCGTGGGCAATATGTGGGTGCAGTCGCGAAACATTTCGGATTTGATATTTTCACTCCGATAAAAGACCTTACCAAAAAACAATACAATGCGATCATGTATGGTTCATCAGAAAGAATACGGTTTGAGATGAAAATGAAACAGGGTGATGCTAAATGGAGTTCGACCGGAAGTTGGGAAGGATTGGTCCCACAGTCAGAAAGGTTATATAAACAGACTGATTCAGATTACAGAAGAAAGGAACTTGAAAAATTTATGTTGATCTCTCCCTGCCCTAAGTGTAGCGGGAAAAGATTGAAGGAAAAGATCCTTTCTATTCTGGTAGGGAAAAAATCTATTATCGAAATTACAGAATTATCTATAAAAAAAACCATAGAATTTTTTGAAAATATCAGATTATCAGAGAAGAAACATCTTATAGCAAAACAGATTCTAAAGGAAATAAATGAGAGACTCAATTTCCTTGATAAAGTAGGCCTCGGGTATCTTTCCCTGTCAAGAAATGTAGGAACTATATCAGGTGGAGAAGCTCAGAGGATACGTCTTGCAACACAGATAGGGTCAAATCTGATGGGAGTATTATATATATTGGATGAACCATCTATCGGACTTCATCAGAGAGATAACAATAAATTGATCGAGACCCTGCACAACCTGAGAGATCTGGGTAATACACTCATCGTGGTTGAACATGATGAGGACACAATAAAAAAATCGGATTATGTAGTAGATATGGGTCCGGGAGCAGGGGTGCATGGTGGAAAGATCGTTGCAAAGGGAACGCCACTCCAGATAGAGCGTTCATCTGCTTCAATAACAGGGAAGTATCTTTCCGGGAAGATGAAAATAGAGTTGCCTGAAAAGAGACGGACACCGGAAAAATATCTTGAACTACTTGGATGTTCAGAAAACAATCTGAAAAAAATAGATGCAAGGATCCCGACGGGCCTCCTCACATTGATTACAGGAGTTTCGGGGAGTGGGAAATCTACTCTGGTTTATCAGATATTGTACAAGGCTCTCAGGAGAGAGGTATACGGCTCCAAAAAAAAGACTGGAAAATTTAAAGAAATCAAAATGGGTGATGAGATCGACAAAGTGATAATTATTGATCAGAGCCCCATCGGGAAAACTCCAAGAAGCAATCCTGCAACATATACGAAGTTGTTTGACGAGATCAGGAAGATATTTGCTGAATTAAAAGATTCAAAGATCCGGGGATATAAGCCCGGAAGGTTCTCATTCAATGTGAAGGGAGGCCGGTGCGAGGCTTGTAATGGAGATGGATTAATTAAGATCGAGATGAATTTTTTACCTGATGTATATATTGAATGCGAGGAGTGTAAGGGGAAAAGATATAATAGAGAAACACTTCAGATAAAATATAAGGGGAATTCTATTGCAGATATTCTTGCCATGAGTGTCGAGGAGGCACTGGTTGTATTTACAAACATTCCCCCTATTAAAGTTAAACTTGAAACCTTGATGAGGGTTGGGCTTGACTATATAAAGCTGGGACAAAGCTCTGTGACTCTCTCCGGTGGGGAAGCACAGAGGATAAAGCTCACAAGGGAATTATCAAAGAAGGGGACAGGGAAAACCATCTATCTTCTTGACGAACCAACAACCGGGCTTCACTTTCACGATGTAAAGAAACTGATCAAAGTTCTGAATGATCTTGTGGATAAAGGGAATAGTGTTGTCGTTATTGAGCACAATCTGGATGTGATAAAATCAGCTGACCACATAATTGATCTTGGCCCGGAAGGGGGAGATGAAGGTGGATATATTGTTGCAGAGGGTCCTCCTGAAAAAATTGCCTCAATTAAAAAAAGTTATACAGGGAGATGTCTTGACAGGATATTGAATGGGAGGGGCGGATGCTGAAAAGAAAATGGTTAATGCTCTTTCTGAGAGTTGCGATCAGCGGACTCATAATTGGATATACCTTCAAGTTAATGTCGGATAAGTATGATGGGCTGGGGAATGCTTTAGGACACTTCCTTTCAGTATTCGGAGGGGTCCTTTTTGTATGGATATTCCCGGCATTCCTTCTGCACTTTATCGGTATGGGGTTGATGAGTGCCAGATGGAAGGTGCTACTCTCTGCACAAAGTGTTGATGGGGGATATGTCCAATTGTATTCCATAAATCTAATGGCTGCTTTTTTCAATAATTTTCTCCCCTCTACCATCGGTGGCGATATGGTGAAGGCTTTGGAAAGTAAAAGGATCGTCGGTGACCATACAAGATCCATAATGGTGATAATAATTGAGAGGTTAACCGGCCTGTTTGCTCTTGCATTTATTGCATTTTCAGCTTTTCTGATAAAGGGGATCAAAGCAGATAGCAGTGAGGTCACTAATCCGATAATTTTTGCAGTATTGATCGCTCTTGTGATTTTTTTGATCGCTTTGTTCTCACATCCGAAGATATCCGGATATATTGTTCGTGCCTCCGGAAGATTCCTCCCGGAAAAAATATCCGAGATGTTGGAGAAAAGTATATCAGCACTGACCATTTATTATGAATATCCCCGCCACCTGTTCATAGCAGTTATAATTAGCATTATCTTTCAGTTCAATATGGTTGTGTACTATTATTTTATATCAAGATCTCTGGGGATGTCCCCCGGGTTCATCGATTTTATGTCAAAAGCGCCTATGCTGATCTTCCTTCTTATGACCGTCCCTTCAGTGAACGGTATTGGAGTTAGAACTGCTGTATTCAGAGGGATGATGAAATTCCCTGTGCCGATTGCTCTTGCAGTCGAGGTAGTTGATATAGGTATGAGGATGATCCTTGGACTCATCGGAGGTATATTTTTCCTCTTTCACAAAAGGGGTGGAAGAGTAACAGAAGAAGAGTGATCTGCAATGGTCGATCCTTCACATCTCGGAACAATTCCTGAAAAACCGGGATGTTATATGTTCCTGAATTCAAAAGGTACGATTCTATATGTAGGGAAAGCTAAGGATCTTAAAAAGAGGGTAAAAAGTTATTTTCTAAAAAAAGGGTTGGATATAAAGACCACGAGGCTTGTTGCAAAGATAGACAATATTGATTTTATTGTTACTGACAATGAAGTGGAAGCTCTGATTCTGGAGAATTCCATTATTAAAAAAAATCAGCCGAAATATAATATTGATCTGAAGGATTCTAAGAATTTTGCTTTTATAAAGATCACTAATGAAGAATTTCCCCGTATCACAATTGCCAGAAAGAGGGAGGATGACGGACACTATTTCGGGCCGTTTGTATCCGGTGCCGCCCGCGATCATTTGTTGAAAGTGATCAAGAAAATATTTAAGATCAGAAGTTGTAAACGGATGCCGAAAAAAGCCTGTGTCCGTTATCAGATCGATCTATGTACAGCGCCATGTATTGGTGTTGTTTCCGAACATGAATATGCAAGACAGGTAAGACTCTCTAAAATGTTTTTAAAAGGGAAATCGAAAGAGCTAAAAGAAGGGTTGTCAGAGGAGATGAAAAAGGCTTCAGATGATATGAACTATGAATATGCATTAGAACTGAAAAAAAAGATCGATGCGATCGAGTCTCTTTCGAAGAAACAGAAAATGTCGAGGGAGAAAAAATATGATGAAGATCTCATCAATTATATTATTGACAGAGATAGCGTTTATCTGATGCTGTTCAATGTACACAGGGGGCTGCTGGAGAATAAGCAGGAGTTTGTTTTTGATTACAAGAGAGATTTTCTCGAGGAGTTCATAATACAATATTATTCTGACAATGATATCCCACGTGAACTGATACTTCCTGATAAAACTGATGAATCGCTGGTGAATTATCTTAAGAGAGTAAAAAATGGAAGTGTGAGGATAGTTACTCCGAAAATTGGAGAGAAAAAGGCACTTCTGGACCTCGTAAAAAAAAATATAGAACTTACATATTTCGGTGATATAAAAACACTTGAGTCACTTAAAGAAAAATTAAATCTTGCTGAAGTACCTTCAGTTATTGAATGTTTTGATATCTCACATATTTCAGGATCCTTCACAACTGCTTCAATGGTTCAGTTCAGGAACGGGCTCCCGGACAAAAGTAATTACAGAAGATTCCGGATCAAATATACAAAAGGGATCGATGATGTTAAGAGTATAGGTGAGGTTGTAACCCGGCGGTACACCAGGCTTAAGAAGGAAGAGAGTGTTATGCCGGACCTTATCCTGATAGATGGGGGGATCGGTCAATTGAATGGCGCATTGAATTCACTGAAAGATCTTAATCTTAAAATCCCTGTTGTATCTGTTGCAAAACGGGAAGAGGAAATTTATATTCCCGGTGAGAATGATCCTCTTAAGATGGGCAGGAGTGAACCGGCACTTCAACTCATCCAGCGGATCCGGGATGAGGCTCACCGCTTTGCAATAACCTACAACCGCCTCCTCCGCAAAAAAGATCTTACCTCATAACCGTACAACGGGTATTTATTATTAGCCAGTCAGTTTGTTAACAAAAAAGGAACCGTCCCCAAAGCGTTACATCACTTTTTTAAATTAATATCGCGTTGGGGGAAGGGGATCTCGATATTTTGTTTGTTGAACTCTTTATAAATAGCAGTGTTCAATTCATCGATCACATGTCCCCTAAATCCCGGTTTTTCGATCCAGCACAACAACTGGAAGTCAAGTGAGGAATCTCCGAAAGTGCGGAACCTTACTTTGGGACCGGGATCACTACACACATTTTCATTTTTTTCAGCGATCTTATATAAAATGCTTCTTACTTTATCGATATCTGATCCGTATGCAACACCGATTGCTACACTGACCCTGTGTTTTTCGGAAGGACCTCCGCTCTCGTTAGTTATCTTAGCATTTCCGATAACGGCATTGGGAATGGTTATCTCAACATCATCAGGAGTCAGAATCCTTGTACTCCTCAGCCCGATTATTGATACCCGTCCCCTCTCTCCGGAGTCAAGGACTATAAAGTCTCCGATGTTATAAGGTGAATCGACCATTATGAACAAGCCTGAGAAAAAATTTGCCAGAGTATCTTTCGCTGCAAATCCTATGGCAAGGCCGGCAATTCCTGCCGAAGCTAGCCATGCAGTCAGATTAACGTTCCATATCAATAAAATAAAATATGTCCCCCCGCCGATAATTATAAGTTTCAGAGTATTGTCAAAAAGGGGTATCGTTTTTTTCTGAATAAATCTATATTTTCCTTTCGTCTTTCCGAGCCATTTGAGAATTATTGATACCGTCCTGAAAAATGCTGATATCCACATTATTGCAATAATTGTCTTCAGTAGCCCGGAAAAAACGAAATACAATCTTTCCGGTAAATTCAAAATCCCTGCCGACCATATAACCCCTGAGAGAGCAATGGAATAAAATACGGGTTTCAGAAAAACTTCAATGATCTCATCATCAAGTTTTGTCTTTGTTTTCCCTACGATCCTCCTGAATATGACCTTGTAAATGAACCTAAACACCCAGGCAATGATCAGTGAGCCTGCAAGGATCACCAATGCTCTTGCATATTTATCATCCATAAATGTTTTCACCATCTCTATAATCTTTTCCATTTTTATACTAATATCATTTTCCTGTTTTTTATTCCATCAGAAGTATCAGGGTCAGAAACTTTCGGTGGTGAATTCTTTATGGTCATCTTTACAGATCATCTGGGCAACTGCTCTTCCTGACATCAGTGCCGGGGGGAGCCCTCCGCCCGGCTCGACCCATTGTCCTATCATATAAAATTTGTCAAGTCCGGGGAGTGTCTTGTCCATCTGTCCAAATCCAAGTTCAGGTGTGAGTATCCAGCCTTCAAAACTTCCCTGCCAGTTCCCTGTATATCTGATCACGGATGCAGGAGTTGAAACGTCTGTTACTTCTACATTTTTTTTGATATCCCCGAACTTGTTTTCAAGAATCTCTGTGACTCTATCGCTTATTTTTTTCTTTTCCTCTCTATATTTTTTGCTGTCCCCATTTCTCAGGTCGATCCAGTATTTATAATTCTCGGTCGGGATCAATGCGGTGATGGCTGTCTTCCCTTTTGGAGCCAGTGTCTCATCAAAATTAAATATTCTTATTCCCAGATAATCCAGAGTTGTCAGATCATCTATTTTCATGCCTCCTGGTATGGGGAGATATTGATTCGGTTCAATACCTTTCATCTCCTTCTTCAGTCCCAGTGAAACCTGTAGGAATGATGGGAATACTTTATAATTGTTATAGTATTTCTCCATCTTTTTATTTTTGAACTTTCCATCGAGCATGTTAAAGATTGTGTTGTACCCATCGGCAGCAGATATAACAATATCCGCTGATTTTTTTTCTCCGGAAGCCAGGATGATCCCGGTTGCTTTCCCTTCAAATGAGGTTATCTTATCAACTCTATTGTTATAATTGATCGTTCCGCCGAGTTTCTTATATCTCTTTGCAATATTCTCAGCGAGTTTGAGAGATCCACCAATCGGATATCCGGCACTTTTATTCCCCATCCATGCCATATTCATAAGGATAAACAACATCGCCATTTCCGGAATAAAAAGTGCTTTGATCCCATCACGCAACAAGGGATTTTTAAACTTATCTGAAAAATCTTTAATGCTGAGTTTGTGCCATTTTTTGAATGTATTGATGTAGGGGAGGAATCTGACCAGGGTTCTCAAACCATCCAGAGGCCCCATAACCTCTCTTGCCTTGTTGACAGGCATTTGCAGTGTTCCAAGCCGCCGTATTGCGCTGGTAAACGATCTGATCAATGATTCATCCTCAGGTGCTTTTTCCAGAAGTTCAGATTCAAGTTTATCAACGTCTGTATAGAAATCTATGAAATTTTCATTTGTTTCATCCCAGATCCTGTTGTATATTTCATGATCAACGAATTTCTGTCTTTTCATATTAATAAGTTCGTTCCATAAAGGATAAAGATTGCTTTCGGGTGATGATCCTACCAGCCAGTGGACACAACCATCAAATGTGTAGCCCATCCTTTCCCATCCGGTACACAATCCTCCGGGAATATTATGAAGTTCGTATATCTCGGTTTCATATCCGTTCATTTGAAGATAACACCCTGCAGAAAGCCCTGAGATCCCTGCTCCGATTATTTTTATCCTGTTAATCATATATTCCTCCTGAAGAAAAATACTAAAACTTGTCCTGATAAATATGGCAATAAGGGGATCCCCCCTTTGTTCTGTAATAATTCTGGTGATATTTCTCGGCCTCCCAGAATTTCCCGGAAGTGCTCAATACGGTAACAACATTCAACCCTTTGTCTTTTAATATTTTTATTAGTTTTTCTGCAGTCTTTTTCTGAGCTTCATTTTCATAGAAGATCTCAGAACGGTATTGGGTCCCGACATCGGGTCCCTGTCTGTCAAGTTGGGTGGGATCGTGAGTATTAAAATATAGTTTTAAGAGCTCTTCATATGAAATAACCATGGGATCAAATACTATCTCAACTGCTTCGGCATGCCCGCTTGTCCCAGAGCAAACATCTTCATAGGTAACATCTTTTGTAGTTCCCCCGGTATATCCGGTTCTAGTTGATATTACCCCTTTTTTCT
Organism: Candidatus Aminicenantes bacterium UBA647; assembly: GCA_002299555.1. Taxonomy (GTDB): domain Bacteria; phylum Acidobacteriota; class Aminicenantia; order UBA2199; family UBA2199; genus UBA647. Next base: position 11,709 of record DBOL01000065.1, on the reverse strand, counting down.
TCTCGAAATGGTATTCCGTACCCCAGAAACAACCGGATGCAAAAATTGCAGTTTCTCTCTTTTGTCCGGTTTTTACAGGCACAAAATTCATTGATACTGAATTTACACAATGTCTTGTATCTCTGGATGTGTATTTTTCACCTAAAAAGACGTGTCCAAGATGTGCATCACAATTGGTGCATACGATTTCTGTCCTTCTTCCGTCGGCATCCGTAACTCTCTTTACTGCTCCGTCAATCTCATCATCAAAACTTGGCCACCCGCAATCTGATTTAAATTTATCCGACGATCTGTACAAAGGTGCATCACACCTTTTGCATGTATAGGTCCCTTCTTCTTCATGAACATTATATTTTCCCGTGAACGGTTTCTCTGTCCCTTTATTCTCGATCACATGTTTCTCAAGCTCAGTTAATTTCTTGTCCACATTTTTCTCCTTGGCACAAACCGGCATAGTTATCAGTATTAAAACTAATATTAAGATATATTTAGATTTCACATTTTTCTCCTGATTCTCTTATTATACGTTTTTTTGATTTAAATGCTACTACATTAGTTCCATTAAACGGGAGTATCCATTTTTGCTTACAGGGAGAGTTTTTCCGTTCTTCAGTCTGACTATTTTGCTCTCCTTTGAATAAGGTTCGATCTTTGTCATATAGTTGATATTAATAATAAAGGATCTGTGAACTCTACAAAATATCCTGGGATCAAGATTCTTCTCCAGATTATTCATCCTTTCACTTTTTAACCAGTATTTTTCCGCAGTATGAAATTTTACATAATCATCACTGGCCTCAATATAGATCACATCTCCCGGATCAAGGATTGTAACATTAACGCCATCCCGGATGAGTATTCTGCTCAAAGGTCTGTTGCTATCCCTGTTGTGGTCAACAAGTTTCTCGATCCTCGGCTGTGATTTGTCCTTAAGCTGCTCCATTATTCTTTCTATTGACCGGTCAAACCTTTCAGCTTTGACCGGCTTCAGGAGATAATCCATAGCCTGAGCTTCGAATGCCTTGAGAGCATATTCATCAAATGCAGTAATAAAGATTATTGCGGGGAGGTTCTCTGCCAGAAGTTCGATGACATCAAATCCATCAAGTTTAGGCATCTGGATATCCAGAAAGATCAGGTCCGGATTAAGTTCATGAATAAGTTTGACCGCTTCGAATCCGTTTTCACACTCTCCGGTTATTTCGATTTCCGTATGTCTTTTGAGATGATCCCTGACAGAGTCCCGGGCAAGTTGTTCATCGTCCACGATTATTGCTGTTATTTTTTTATTCAATTTCGGGTCCCCCTGAAATAGGAATAAATATCCTTACCTTGAATATATTATCTTTTTTTTCGGTAAGGACTCCGCCTTCCCCTTTGTAATATAGCGTCATTCTCTTCTTTAAATTATTAAGGCCATGGCCCCTTCCTCTGAGTTTTTTAATGTTTTCCTCATAAGGATTGCTTATAAATATAACGAGGTGTTCTTCATTCCTGAAAGTTTTTATAGTAACAAGACCACCCTCAATGAGTTGTGAAATACCGTGCTTTATACTGTTCTCAACCACAGGAAGAAGGATTAGCGGCGGAACCTGAATACCTGTAGTCCCTTCTTCTATTTCAAAGGCCATTTCCAATTTGTCTCCGAGACGAAATTTTTCAACACTCAGATAATTATTAATATGTTCTATCTCATCCCGGACTAGAGAACTCTTTTTGATACTGTGCTCAAAACTATAGATCAGAAATTCAGAAAGGTGTGAGATCAATTCTGAAGCACGATCCGGAGATTGTTTGATTAGAGGGCTGATAAGATTAAGGCTGTTGAAAAGGAAGTGTGGGTGAATGGTTGTTTTTAATGCTTCCAATTCAGACCTGCTTGCCTCAAGTTGTTTTTGAAGTACCTCTTTCTCAGCAATGCGGATCCGCTCACTGGCAAGGACGAGATAGTATATAAGTATTGACAGGAGATAAGTGAATATTCCTGTGCCTGACAGCAACGGAATCGAAGAACTGAACAACTCCTTCCACTTTCCTGCCGGGAAGTATTCGTTGAGCAAACTTGAATAGCCTGACGAGATCCCAATCCAAACTGCAATGATCAGAATCATCGTAAAAGAATGTCTCGTGATAAAATATAAAATATCCCCTTTTTCAAAAGGGAGTCCTTTACAGATGTACCAGACAGAAATTGCGATCCCGAGGAGAAGGATCATTGGTGGGGCCAGAAGAATTGTTGAATCCGGGAAGCTTGCTCCGGATAAGGTACGGTGAAGGATGATCGTCCAGAATGCGACAGGGCTCCAGAGGAGCCCTGCAATTATCATATCTTTACCTGATCTGAAAGCCGGGTGCATGTTAGTTCTTTATTTCAACTCCGCCCATTATTGCTTCTCCGGTAATAATAAGTTTTTTCTTTGTGCCGTTGAGGGCTTTTGTCTGATCTGACATTCCGCCGAGGATGGGTGTACCTTCCAGAACAACAACCCAACTCTGAGGAACTCTGATCTCTATCCCTCCCATAAGGGCAAAGGTGTTAATTATCATTTCATCACCTTCGAAATCACTGTCCCTGAGGTCAATTTCACACCCCCCCATGATAGCAGATATTTTCCCCCCTTTCAATTTATTCGTTGCGTAACGGTATTCACCACCACCGAAAATTGCAGAAATATTTATCCTGTCACCTTTGACATCTTCATCCTTAAGATTTCTGTGTCCCATGTGGTGTCCGGAACGAGATCGGTGCTTACCACCGGAGATTATTATCTTGATTCCGACATATATAAGGATCAAGGGCCAGATATCATGAAAATTGATATCGATATAATCCAGTTTTCTTAATTGGAACAAAATACCGATAGACATTAAAAAGAATCCCCATAAAATATCTTTTGAATCATGATGTGTGACCATGATCTTAATACCTATTGCAATAAGTATCAGGGGCCAGAAATCCCAAAGATCTATATCAAGATCGTACCCCAGAGTTCCCAGAAGCAGAACTATACCTGCTGCAATTATTAAGATTCCTACTATGATCTTACCGCTTACGAATGAAACTTTTTTTTCGTCCATGTTGCCTCCTTTGTATTTCATACTCATAATACTCCGTGAATCCCGGATCCGCCTCTTTTTTTCGGTGAACGCCCCCTTTTTTTCGGTAAATGACAGTTCATCAGGTTTTGAATATTTAAATTGTAATCTGATATAATGATTTCAGGAAGGAGAATGATTTAAGTGAAAACCCCTGAAAGGAAATTTATATTTAACAATTTCTCGATAGACGATATTACAGTGGAGGAGGCCTCTGCAGAAATATTTGATATGATAAAGAGAAAAAAGAAGGGGTTCGTTGTCACTCCCAATGCGGCTCATTTTCTTTATCTGAAAGACGACGAGGAATTTCAGAATGCATACCGGAAAGCTTCACTTGTCCTCCCTGACGGGCAATCCCTTCTGCTTGCTTCCAGACTATTGAGGACCCCACTTAAGGAACGGTGCACAGGTGTTGAATTATTCTATTTGATGTGCGAACGATTCAAAAGAGAGAAGTTTAGAATATTTTTACTTGGCGGAGAGAACGGATCGGAATCGATGGCAAAGGAGAAACTCCTTGATTCTAATCATGATCTGGTGATCGGGACATATAGCCCTTCGAGGGGATTTGAGGGTGACCCTGAGGAAAAGGAGAAAATAATAAGGACCATCAATTCCTTTGAGGCCGAAATCCTGTTTGTTTTTCTGGGGAGTCCAAAAAGTGAAAAGTTCATCAGTGAAAATTTTGATTCTCTCAAAGTGAATACCGCGCTCTCCCTGGGAGCAACGCTCGACTATTATTCGGGCCGGAAAAAAAGAGCACCGAGATGGATCAGGGAAGCAGGCTTCGAGTGGTTCTTCAGATTGGTTAAGGACCCGTTAAGATTATGGAAGAGGTATCTTATCGGGAATTCCTATTTTCTATTCCTGACTGTCAAACAATTTTTCAGAAACAGCTCATCAAAAGTTTAATTGTTATACGCAGATAATTGTATAGGAGGTTATTATGAGATTTAAGGTAAAATTTTTTATTGGGATGATTTGTGTTTGTATTTTACTATTGCCGCTGATTAGTGCAAAATCCGAAAATCAGGAAAAATTTAATCTCAAAATTAAAGCATATTGGAAAGCTGCAGATAACGGTGATCAAAAATCAATGGGTGCATTAGCCTTAATATATTATAATGGTGATGGTTTAGAAAGAAATTTGAAAAGTGCATATTTCTGGAGTGAGAAAGGTGCCATGCTTGGTAATGCTATCTCACAATATATACTCGGGAACCTATATAATTATGGATTCAAAAAATTAAAAGTTAACAAAAAGAAAGCAATCTATTGGTATAAAAAAGCTGCAAAACAGAATATTGGTGATGCAAAAATTGATTTGGGGCTAATATACAGAATAAATGGTAGTAAATTCACTGATAAGATAAAAGCTTTTAAATTGTTCAAAGATACAGCAGAACAAAATATACCAAGAGGTCAATTCATGCTAGCAATTTCTTATATGCAGGGTGATGGAGTGACTCCTGATACACAAGAGGGAATTGGGTGGCTGAAGAAATCAGCGGAAATGGGATATTCAAACGGGCAATTCATTCTTGGATCTTTTTACATGGGTGGAAGAGGTGTTCAGGAGAATATTAAAAAAGCTATTGAGTGGTTGGAAAAAGCTTCAAATCAAAATCATATTAAAGCTCAGTTGAAACTTGCTCAAATATACTTATCAGGAATTGGAGTGGATATAGATTATCAAAAATCAATGTATTGGGCTGAGAAGGCAGCGATGCTGGGAGAACCAAGTGCACAATTGCATCTGGGGATGATGTATATTAAAGGTCAGGGAGCTTTAAAAGATCTGAAAAAAGCAAGAATCTGGATTCAGAAGGCTCATGATAACGGTAATAAAGATGCCCTGAACATTTTAGAAAAACATGAATTGTGGAAGTAATGTTATTTTTTTTGTTTAGATCCCTAATTTAATTTTTTTTTCAATTGATTCCTGACTTTACCCTCTCCCCTTTAATTCATTATGTATCAATATTGTTTTATCTCCACTATATCTGATTCTTTGAAAATGTGTTCGGTATTCTCTATTTTCATGTCATTTTTATAAAGTTGGGGAGGAACGCTAATATTGGCAAGGAATAATTTCCCTGTCGCTTTGCTCACATTTTTGTTGATAAAGGCTTTTTTGGGAAGGGCGAGTGTCATTGTTGTTTCAGCAGATATAAAGGTCTTGTGAATGGTTCCCAGATCGGGATCCATACCTGAGGGGATATCCAATGAAATTATTCTGCAGGAGCTTTCATTAGCATAGTCAATCATCTCTTTTGCTATACCCCGTGGTTCTCCTTTTATTCCATAACCGATGATCCCGTCAATTATCAGGGCGTTTTGATAGCAGGGCGGGTGATTTGCAGAATAAGTGCTGATTTCAATTCCGAGATTTTCCGCGATCTCTATCTGGATCGCCGGGACACCTTTCATCATATGTTTGGGAACTGATATCAATATCTTCACCTGAGCCCCTCCGGAATGAAGCCATCTACCGGCTGTTATGGCACCACCGCCATTTCCTCCCGGACCTGCAAGGATCAATATCTTATTGTCATTGTTTGTCTTCTTCAGAAAAATATGATTAGCTAAAACGGCCAGGTTTCTTCCGGCATTTTCCATCATCTGGATCAGTGAGATTTTATATTTCTCTTCCATCAATCTGTCTACTTTCTCCATTTCAACTCTGGAAACATAGGAGACATTCTTAATTATAGGGAACATTTTTTTCTCAATGTGAATTCTATATGTTTTAAAGGGAAAATGTCAACTTCTCACATCCGGGGACTGTTTGTTGATGCATAACAATTATTGATCTATAATGGCAGGCATTAGAGAGGAATGATCAAAAATAGCATAGTTGGGAAAATAACGGTCCTGTGGGCACTGAGTGAAGCAGCTCTCGGAGGAGTCCTTCACGCATTCAGTATACCATTTGCAGGACTTTTTATCGGATCCTGTGCTGTAATATTTATATCACTTATCGGATATTATTCCGAAACTCGTAAGGATATTTTCAAGTCGATGATGATCGTTCTCCTTGTGAAAGCGGCAGTAAGCCCTCACACTCCCCCGATGGCCTATTTAGCAGTTTCTATACAGGGTGTTATCGGGTCTGTTCTGTTCTTTTCAAAGAGGTTCTACAGGATATCGTCAATAATGATGGGGGTCATTGTCTTAACCGTCTCATCGTTGCAGAAAATAATCTTATTAACTCTGATCTACGGAAATAACTTATGGCGATCGATCGATGAGTTCGGGAAATTTGTGACAGATCAGGTACCCCTTATAGGTAAAGTAAGTGGAATAAGCATTTGGATAATCGGGATATATTCAGCTTTACACATGATGACGGGCATAATTGTCGGAATTGTTGCAGCCGGATTACCTGCGAGGATAAAAAAAGCTGAAGTTAAAATAGACGAAGAGAAACTTGATGGCCAGATGAAACTGCCAGGGAGGAAAAAGGGGAGAGGAAGAAAGAAGATGTGGATAACCAGTCCATCAGGTATTATGATCTTTTCTCTTGCTATTGTGTTGATTGTATTAACGTATATTTTTTCTCATTTTTCGGAGAGTGTTGCAATAAATGCGGTGATAATGCTCGTCAGGTCTTTTTTGATAATGAGTATCTGGTTTTTTATTGTTGCTCCATACGCTAAGAAAATTTTTAAAAAAATATCCGGCAAAAAAAAAAGCAGATATTCGTCGGAAATAGAATCTGTCCTTGACCAGCTTCCTCTATACATGTCTATTGTATCCCAATGTTGGAAAATGTCGAAAGGGAAACATCTCCCGGTCAGGCTGAGAGAATTTACGGTTACTATTTTTGCCTCTATCTTCCAGGTAGGGGGAAAATGAAAATGATGGTGATGATCTTTACCGGAGCGATCGGATCAGGGAAGACAACGAAACTTGAAAAATGGGTGGTCAGACAAAAGAGTATAGGCGGGATACTCATGCCGGTTCTTGCCGGAGAGAGGCATCTCTATTCTATTAATTCAGGAAAATCGGTTCCGGTCGAGATGCATGAGGAAGTATCAACGGACGAGATGGTCAAAACAGGTAAATTCAACTTTTCAAAGAAGGTATTTGATTGGGGAAACGGGGAAATACTGAATTCTTCAAAGATACATGACATTATCGTTATAGATGAAATCGGCCCTCTGGAGATGAATAAAAAAGGGTTTTATTTTTCCCTTAAGCAAATCCTTGAAAATAAAGACAAACTGAGGAATATGAATCTTATCCTGGTCATCAGAGAAGGGATGATCGAACAGATCACAAAATTTTTTGAAATTATTGATTTTAAAGTTGTTTCATCTACAAAAGAAGTGGATGATCTCATCCTGTGACCGGAAATAAAAAAAGGCAGCACCGCGAGGCACTGCCTTCTTCTATTAAATAAAAATTATTTACTATTTAAAATCCAGAATTCTTCCTGATGTCCAGGGAGCATCAATCTTTTCCAATTCCTTCTCAAGTCCTTTTATCTTCAGATCGATCTTTTTCAGGTCGGCAATTATCAGTTTCATCTCTTCGGTGAGAATTTCCATTGAACTGATCTGAGCCTTTGAAGGAGCAGATGTTGTAGCAAACTGAGCATACAGAACAGAGTAAAATCTTGTTGTGATCGTTGTGTTTCCCGGAGGGATCTCTTCTCTGCTGGCTTTGGGCCTGTGCCCTCTGAATTTAAAGATGATGTCTTCAATTTCTCTTTCTGTCTTAGCAGCATCCATAACAATTTTTCCGGATGCCGAAGGCATGGCGTGAAGTGTCTGTCTGATCAGGACGATATTCTTTTTCATCTCATTAACTGCGCTCAGGTTGCCCTGAATCACGCGGGACATTTCTGCAATATCCTTATGGAATTTGTCCAGTGCTACTCTATCCTTTGCAGGAAGTGTGGCATTGTTGAGAATCTTTGTGGTAAATTCAACCGGTCCTGCGATTTTAGTCTCAACGCCCCCTACAACTTTGGAGAGATTAAGATTGTACTTGCCTGGCATAGCTGGAAATCCGTCATCCTGTTTAGCAAGAGGATCGAATTTTTTGCCCTGCTTAAGAGGTTCATACCAGTTCATAGAATAGTCCCATACGACACGGTTCATACCTTTAGATCCTTTTTTATATATTCTTTTTACTACATTACCGGCGCCGTCTTTAATGGTGAATGCGAGGAAAGATTGTGGTTCTAATCCTTCTTCTCTAAGCTCGTCCCATGTCGGGATATAGATCTTTTTACCTTTCTTGAAAAGTTCGCCCTCTTTCTTCTTTCTCAATGATTTTTTTGATTTGAACGAATCTTTGAGGTAGTAAGTGAAAACAGCTCCGAAATCGGGGTTCTTTCCATAATAATCTGTAGCTCCCTGACCGTATTTCTTTCCGGTTTGGATATACTGAAGAGAATCTCTGACTGCAAATATATGAGCTTCCTTTTCCAGGAGTTCAGGTGTCAGCTCCCTGAGAGGAGTATAGTTGTCAAGGATATAGAATCCTCTTCCGAATGTTGCCAGAGCCAGATCGTTCATGTCACGTTGGATCATTATGTCTCTCACAGAGATAGTTGGAATTCCGGATTTTAATTGGGTCCAGCTCTTTCCTGTGTTAATTGTAAAGAAAACACCAAATTCAGTTCCTGCGAACATGAGGCCCTTCTTTACATGGTCCTGAGCAATTGTATGAACTGTACCGTTTTTCGGCAGGTTAGTAGAGATAGAACTCCATGTTTTCCCGAGATCATTACTTACAAGAGCGTAAGGTTTAAAATCATCCCTTTTCCTGTTGTCAAAAGTTGCAAAGATGGTGTTCTTGTCATATCTTGATGTCATCAGGTCACTGATATAAGTATATTTCGGTATTCCCGGGAAGGTCGAATACATCTTCCAGTTCTTTCCGCCGTCAGTTGTGACCTGGATAACTCCGTCATCAGTTCCCGCGACGAGGAGGTTTTCATCCAGTATAGATTCATCAAGTGATACAATGGTTCCGAATTGTGATGTGGAAACATCTTTAGCAACTGAATCAGCGCCCCAGTATTTCCCCATTACCTTCCAGGTATTTCTGTCTGTTTTTGATGTGAGGTCATCACTGATAACTGCCCAGCTTTCCCCTCTGTCGTCACTTCTGAAAACTTTGTTTGCCGCGCAATAAATACGTGTATTTTTATGGCTGCTGATTATCAGCGGTGTATTCCAATTCCATTTATAAGTTTTTTCGCCTTTTCTCGGAACCGGCCTGATATATCTTCTTTCACCGCTCTTTCTGTCATATCGTACCATCACACCGTATTGCGATTCGGCATAAACGATGTTGGGATCAACGGGATCAACAGCCGACCAGAATCCGTCGCCGCCGTTGGTTACAAACCATTCACCTTTTGTAACACCGCCTTTGCTTGTATTTGCTGAGGGGCCGCCCATGCTGTTATTGTCCTGGGTCCCGCCGTAAACATAATAAAATGGTTTCGAATTATCAACAAAAACCCTATAGAATTGTATTACCGGAAGGTTCGAGACATGATACCATGCTTTGCCGGTATCATATGTCACATATACTCCGCCATCTCCTCCGATTATCAGGTTTCTTGTATCGCTCGGATTTATCCAGAGTGAATGGTCATCAACATGCCTGTCTTTTAATCCAAGTCTTTTGAAGGTTTTCCCTCCATCTTCCGTATATTGAGTTCTTGTTTCTACTGAATATACTTTATCTACATCTTTCGGATCACAGAAAATCCTTGAGTAGTATTGACCACTACTTGAATGGGAGCTCATTTTGTTCCATGACTCACCCTGGTCGGTTGATCTGTAGAATCCGCCTTTCTTGTCTGCGGCTTCAAAGATTGCATAGACGACCATCGGGTCTACCGTGGAGATAGCAAGACCGATCCCACCGATATGAACTTCGGGGAGTCCTTTGTTGATCTTTCTCCAATTATCTCCGGAATCTGTTGTTTTATAGATGGTTGATTCCGGTCCGCCGCCTATCTTTGTATGTACATGGCGCCTTCTCTGTTCTGATGAAGCGATTATAACATCAGGATTTGAAGGATCCATCACCATGTCGGCAATTCCTGTGTTCTCACTTATCGTCAGGACCTTTTTCCATACTTTTCCTCCGTCTGTTGTTTTATAAAGTCCTCTGTCGCCTCCAGGGCCCCATGCAGACCCTTCGGCTGCAACATAGACAATGTTAGTGTCTAAAGGATTGATAAGGATCTTACCTATCTGACGGGAATCTTTAAGACCCATGTTCTTCCAGCTTTTCCCGCCGTCAAGACTTTTATAAACACCATCACCGTATGCCAGTGCTCTCTGATGGTTGTTCTCACCGGTTCCCGCCCATACAACATTAGGGTTCATCGGATCGATTGCCAATGCTCCTATTGAGTATGACCCGTATTTTTCGAATACAGGTTTGAATGTGATACCGTTGTTTGTTGTTTTCCATAAATTACCTGATGCAACTCCGACATAATATTCAGAATGATCTTTCGGATTAACGGCAATGTCAGCGATCCTTCCCGATGCGTATGCCGGGCCGATAGAACGGAATTTCAATCCGTTTACCAGCGGTTTAAATGGATCTTCGGCCTTCTTAGTAACTTTCCCTTTTGGAAGTATTGTTAATGATAAGGCCAGAATGAAAATCATGATAAATAAACTTTTTTTTTGCATTTTTTCTCCTGATTTTAATTTAATAGATATTATACGAAAACTCAAATGTAATGTTTACTTTTCAAAAAGAAAAAAATATGACAAAATCGTACTATGGGATATAAAAATATTATTGAAAAATTGTGGGAAACATATACCACACAAAACCCGTCGGTCCAGAAGATATATGATCTTTTTGTGTCTCACGGAGAAGAAGTAATAAACGATCACATAGCTTTCAGGACATTTGACGACGGCAGGATCAATATTGATGCATTATCAAAGGTCTTCAGGGAGAATGGATATATAGAAAAGGGGCAATACAATTTTGAGAAGAAAAAATTGTTTGCAAAACATTTTGAACATGGAGAGGATGAAAAAGCTCCCAGGATATTCATAAGTCAGCTTCTGACTTCAGAATTTAGTGTATACCTGCAGAATATGGTAAAACAGAGCATCGATAAGATCCCTGAAGAATTATTCGGTTCAGGTGGATTGATCTATTCAGGGAATCTATGGGGGCAGCCCTCATTTGAGATCTACAATAAACTTAAAGAGGAATCGGAGTATGCGGCATGGCTTTATGTTTATGGTTTTTGTGCCAACCATTTTACAGTGAGCATCAATCATCTGAGTAATTTCCGGAACATAGGAGAGGTAAATACTCTTTTGAAGGATAAAGGGTTTGCTCTGAATGATTCGGGGGGTGAGATCAAGGGGACACCGGAACAACTGCTTGAGCAGTCGAGTATAAAAGCCGAACCGGTTAATATTGATTTTTCAGAGGGGAGAAAAGAGATCCCGGGATGCTATTATGAATTTGCAAAGAGGTATCAGGGAAATGATGGAATGATATTCTCCGGATTTCTTGCCGATTCAGCGGATAAGATCTTTGAGAGTACAAATTTTTATGAGAAATAATTGTTGTGAATAAATCTTTAAAAAAAGAACTGAA